>JBPCWF010000036.1:0-4951 GCA_051009775.1 Hyphomicrobiales bacterium
GCTGCTGCCAGGGGGCGCACCTGAGTTAGAGGAGACATGGTCTCATGGGGCGACTTCTGTTTGCTGCTTTGCTGCTCGCGCTGACGGTCCAGTCCGGGGCGGCGACGTTCACCTACCCCGCCCTGCCGTCCACCGGCGCGAGCCTGAGCGACCTGGTGCCGGATGGCTGGAGCGTAAAGTCACAGGCTGAGGGCGATCTCAACAAGGACGGCCGCAACGACATGGCGGCGGTCATAGAGCGGGGCGAACCGGCAGAACATGCACGCGGCTGCGGGCGTGAGGACTATCCCTCCAGCGCGGCCCCGCGCATCCTGCTGATCGCAGTCGCCGGCGATGGCGGCTACCGGCTTGCCGCGAGCGATGCCAGCATCGTGCTGCGGGCCGACGAGGGCGGTATCTGGGGCGATCCGTTCCAGAGCCTCGAGATCGTCAGGGGCACGGTGGTGCTGAGCCATTATGCCGGGTCCGCCTGGCGCTGGGGCATCGTCCAGCGGTTCCGCTTCCAGAACGGTGACTGGTATCTGATCGGCCATACCGACAGTTCCCACCACACGGTCTCCCGGCAGGCGGTCGAGTACGATTACAACCTGTCGACCGGCAAGGTGATGATCACCGCCACGGATGCCGATGGGCGCCCCGGCTGCATGCGCTGTCTGAAAGGGGAGCCCTGCCCGCGCAGCAAGGGGTGTCCGAAGGCCGAGACCCGGGCCGGCAAAAAGGTCACCTGGAAGAAACTGCCGCGCGACGGACTGTTCACCCTGAACAAGGCGGCCTGTGCCGAGCTTCTGCCCTTCGTGCCCTACGAGTGACGTTCCGGCCGGTTTCCGGCCGATGCCACGGGGCGGGCCGCGCGAACGCCGCTCAAAGACGCGCGATGCGTGACGGCATTGCCGCTTGCTCCCGAAACCGACATGCGTATAGTGCGCCCGACTTTTCCGACAACTGCATCCGGTTCGACGTTCGATGTCAACGCATGACAAAATCAAAAAGGTCGTGCTCGCCTATTCCGGCGGGCTGGACACCTCCATCATACTGAAATGGCTGCGCGAAACCTATGACTGCGAGGTCGTCACCTTCACCGCCGATCTCGGCCAGGGCGAGGAACTGGAGCCCGCGCGCAAGAAGGCCGAGATGTTCGGCGTCAAGGAGATCTACATCGACGATCTGCGCGAGGAGTTCGTGCGCGACTTCGTCTATCCGATGTTCCGCGCCAACGCGCTCTATGAGGGGGTCTACCTGCTCGGCACCTCGATCGCGCGGCCCCTGATCGCCAAGCGCCAGATCGAGATCGCGCGCGAGACCGGCGCCGACGCGGTGTCCCATGGCGCCACCGGCAAGGGCAACGATCAGGTGCGCTTCGAGCTCGGCTATTACGCGCTCAACCCGGACATCAAGGTGATCTCGCCATGGCGCGAATGGGAGTTCAAGAGCCGGTCCGACCTGATCGAATTCGCCGAGCAGCACCAGATCCCGGTGGCCAAGGACAAGCGCGGCGAGGCGCCGTTTTCGGTCGACGCCAACCTCCTGCACTCTTCCTCGGAGGGCAAGGTGCTGGAGGACCCGTGGGTCGAGGCGCCGGACTACGTGTTCCAACGCACCATCGCGCCCGAGGCGGCGCCGGATGAGCCGACCGAAATCGAGATCGGTTTCGAGCGCGGCGATGCGGTGTCGATCGACGGCAAGCGCCTCACGCCGGCGGAGCTCCTGGCCAGGCTCAACGAATTCGGCCACGACAACGGCATCGGCCGGCTCGACCTGGTCGAGAACCGGTTTGTCGGCATGAAATCGCGCGGCATCTACGAGACGCCGGGCGGCACCATCCTGCTGGCCGCGCACCGGGCGATCGAGTCGATCACGCTCGACCGCGGCGCGGCGCATCTGAAAGACGAACTGATGCCGCGCTACGCGGAGCTGATCTATTACGGCTTCTGGTTCGCACCGGAGCGCGAAATGCTGCAGGCCCTGATCGACAGGTCGCAGGAGCATGTCGAAGGTTCCATCCGGCTCAAGCTCTACAAATGCAACGTGATCGTCACCGGGCGGCAGAGCGACAAATCGCTCTACAGCGACGAACTCGTGACCTTCGAGGACGACGAGGGCGCCTATGACCAGGTCGATGCCCTGGGCTTCATCCGCCTGAACGCGCTCAGGCTCAGGACGCTCGCCCGGCGCGACCGGAAAGGCTGAACCGCCGTGACCCGAAGCAGTGCACCGCCGCAGGCGGCGGTCGATTTCCTTTTGCGGCTCGATGCCGGCCATGTCGCGCACCGCGCCGAACGCAGCCTGCTGACCCATCTGACCGCGACCTATGACCTGCTCGTGTCCTGGGATGCGACGGAGCCGGTTGCGCTGGCCGGTCTCTGTCACTCGGTCTACGGCACCGATGGTTTCGAGCATGCCTGCCTGGCGCCGGATCAGCGCGACCCGGTGCGTGTGGCGATCGGTGTGGAGGCGGAGCGTCTTGCCTATCTGTTCTGCGCCATGGAGCGGGATGCGTTTTTCGGCACGCTGGGATCGAACAGGCTCGAGAGCCGGTTCGGCGACGGCGAGATTACGGTCAGCGACGCGGAAACGCGCGCCATGTGCGAGATCCTGCTCGCCAACGAGATCGACCTGGCGATCGCCAAGAAGGGCGCTGGCCGGCCGGACAAGATCGAGAAGAAAGTGGGGCCGTTCTATGCCCTTGTCGGGGATTATGTCTCGCCCGCCGCCCGGGCATGCTATCTGGCGGTGACGGCGGAGAAAGTGCCTTCATGAGCTTGCGCAACATCGCCATCATTGCCCATGTCGACCATGGCAAGACCACGCTGATCGACCGGCTGCTCGCCCAGTCCGGCGTGTTCCGGGAGAACCAGCGGGTCGCCGAGCGTGCCATGGATTCCAACGATCTGGAGCGCGAACGCGGCATCACCATTCTGGCCAAGGCGACCTCGCTGGAATGGCGCGATCACCGGATCAACATCGTCGACACGCCGGGCCACGCCGATTTCGGCGGTGAGGTCGAGCGCATCCTCAACATGGTCGACGGCGCCGTGCTTCTGGTCGATGCGTCGGAGGGGCCGATGCCCCAGACCAAGTTCGTGCTCTCCAAGGCGCTCAATCTCGGGCTTAAACCCATCGTCGCGGTCAACAAGATCGACAAGCCGGACGAGCGCCACCAGGACGTGGTCAACGAGGTGTTCGACCTCTTCGCCGCGCTCGACGCGAGCGACGAACAGCTCGACTTTCCGATCCTTTACGGGTCCGCCAAGGAAGGCTGGATGGCAACGGAGCCGGGCGGGCCGAAAGACACCATGGCACCCCTGTTCGACATGATCGTCTCCCATGTGCCCGCGCCCGAGACCGAGGCCGGACCGTTCCGCATGCTGGCGACCACGGTCGAGGCGGACCCCTATCTCGGACGCATCCTGACCGGCCGCATCACGTCGGGTGAGGTCAGGCCGAACATGTCCGTGAAAGCGCTCGCCCGCGACGGCAAGGTCGTCGAGCAGGGCCGGGTCTCCAAGGTTCTCGCCTTCCGCGGCCTCGAACGCCGGCCGATCGAACTCGGCGAGGCCGGCGACATCGTCGCGCTCGCGGGGCTCACCAATGCAACCGTCGCCGACACGCTCTGTGCGCCGGACGTCACCGAACCGATCCCGGCGCATCCGATCGACCCGCCGACGCTCGCCATGACCTTCCGGATCAATGACGGGCCGCTGGCGGGCCGCGAGGGCGACAAGGTGCAGAGCCGGGTGATCCGCGAACGGCTGATGCGCGAGGCGGAGGGCAATGTGGCGCTCAAGGTCACCCAGGCCGGGGAGACCGACGCCTTCGAGGTCGCCGGCCGGGGCGAACTGCAGCTTGCCATTCTGATCGAGACCATGCGGCGCGAGGGGTTCGAGCTCTGCGTCGGCCGGCCGCGCGTGGTCATGCGCGACGGTGACGGCGGCAAGCCGCTCGAACCGGTCGAGGAGGTCACCATCGACGTCGACGAGGATTATTCCGGGACGGTGGTCAAGAAGCTCGCCGAGCGCAGGGCGGAGCTTGCCGACATGCGTCCCTCGGGCGCCGGCCGCCAGCGGCTTGTGTTTCACGCACCGACCCGCGGCCTGATCGGCTATCACGGCGAGCTTCTGTCGGATACGCGGGGCACCGCGGTCATGAACCGCATGTTCCACGACTACGCGCCCCATATGGGCGCGATCCCAGCCAGGCGCACCGGCGTCCTGATCTCGAATTCGGACGGTGACGCGGTCGCCTATGCTCTGTGGAACCTGGAAGACCGCGGCCCGATGTTCATCACCCCGGGCACCAAGGTGTATCACAGCATGATTGTTGGCGAGCACACGCGCGGCAACGATCTTGCAGTGAACGTTCTGAAGGGCAAGAAGCTGAGCAATGTCCGCGCCGCCGGCAAGGACGACGCGGTGGCGCTGACGCCGCCGGTCAAGATGACGCTGGAACGCTCGCTCGCTTTCGTCTCCGATGACGAACTGGTGGAGGTGACGCCCAAGTCGATCCGCCTGCGCAAGGCGCTGCTCGATCCGCATGAGCGCAAGCGTTCGGAGAGGCGAAAGGCGGAAGTCGTTTAGGCGGGCGTCGTCTGCCGTCTCAGTCGCCGGCGAGAAGCGCCAGGATCTGCGGCAGGTCGGAGGCGGTGACCTTGACACGCATGGTCGTGACCATGCCGAGCGCGCCGTCCTCGCGGGCCCGGAACCAGGCTTCGTCGACCACCGGATCGAAGGATTCCAGGGCGTCCGGCACGGGCAGCTTGAGGTTGGACATGGCGCGGTTGATCTCGCGCCTGAGCCGGGCGCGGAACTTGCCGCGCACATTGAACACATCGCCGAACAGGCCGGTGGAGCCGCTGACCGCGTTCTTGGTGACCTTGCCTTCGAGCCTGACCTCCTGGCCGTCGTCCGCCACCACGGGCCACATGTCGGCGCAGACATGGGCGTTCTGGGACACC
>JBPCWF010000037.1:0-3983 GCA_051009775.1 Hyphomicrobiales bacterium
GCGCGCCGGCGCGGGACTATCTCAATCATTCGCTCTATGGCAGCCCGGGCTTTTTGCAGCATGGTGCGGTGGTGGCATTCACGGAAGAGGTGCCGGAAGTCGACGAAATGAAGCGGCTCTATCGCGAGCGGCGCGACATGTTCTGCGACACGCTCGCCGGGCTCAACAGCCTGGACTGCATCAAGCCCCAGTCTGGCATCTTCTGCATTGTCGGAATCGACAGGCTCGGCCTGGCGGCGATGGACTTCGCCGAGCGCCTTTATGCGCAGGAGGGGGTATCGGTTCTGCCGGGCGAGGCGTTCGGCGCGGAGCATTCCGACTGGATCAGGATCTCGCTCTGCCAGCCGGTCGAGGTGCTCCGGGAAGCGGTCAGCCGCATGGCCCGGTTTGTCGGCACGCTCAACCCGGCCTGACGCGAGACAGGGGTGCAGCTTGTGGTTAGAGTGTCGGCCCCGGCACAAGAGAGAGAAAACCGAAATGGCGGAAACGAATGCGGGACGGAGCGTCGGCCAGGCCCTGGTGGCGCTGCTCAAGGACTATGGCGTCGACACGGTGTTCGGCATTCCGGGCGTCCACAACAACGAGCTTTATCGCGGGCTCCTGAACTCCGGCATGCACCACATCCTGCCGCGCCACGAGCAGGGCGCGGGCTTCATGGCCGACGGTTATGCCAGGGCCACGGGCAAGGCCGGCGTGTGCTTCACGATCACCGGGCCGGGCCTGACCAACATCATGACCCCGCTCGGCCAGGCCTATTCCGACTCCGTGCCGATGCTCGTCATCTCCTCCGTGCTCGACGTCAAGGACATGGGCCAGGGCAGGGGCCGGCTGCATGAGATGACCAACCAATGCGCGGCGGCCGCCACCGTGACCGGCATGGCGGCGACGGCTTATGCGCCCGAGGACGTGCCCGAACTCGTGGCGCGCGCCTTTGCCGGTTTCCGCGCGGGCCGGCCGAGGCCGGCCTATATCGAGATCCCGATCGATGTCCTGAGCGCCGAGGCGTCGGGCGCCTGGGCGCCCGGACTTGCGGAGCCGAAGGTGTATCCGGATCCCGCGGGCATCGCGGCGGCGGCCAGGGTTGTTGCCGGCGCGGAACGCCCGATGATGATCGCCGGCGGCGGCGCGGCCGGGGCGGCGGACGGTCTGCGCACACTTGCCGAGCGGCTCAACGCCATCGTGTTCCCGACGGTCGCGGGCAAGGGCATTGTGTCCGACGATCACCCGCTGAGCGCCGGCGCGCTCCTGCCGCGCGGCCATGGCAAGAAACTGCTGGCGTCGGCGGACGTAGTGCTGGCGGTCGGCACCGAGCTGTCGGAAACCGACTTCTGGGAAGAGCGCATCGGGATCAACGGCCATCTGATCAGGATCGACGTCGACCCGGACAAGCTGGCCGACCGCTATGGCGGCGACACGGTGATCATGGGCGATGCGGCGGTGGCGGTCGAAGCGCTGCTCGATGCGCTGCCGGACGTTTCCGGGGCGAGCAGGCTAAGCGCGGAGGATGTTACGGACCTTGCGGAGACCGTCGCCGGGCAGGACGACGACGACCGGGGCCTAAAACGCAAGGTGCTGGACGCCCTGCGCGCGGCGCTGCCGGCGGAGACCATCGTCGTCACCGACATGACAACGCTCGCCTATGCCGGCAACGAGATGTTCCCGGTGACCGAGCCGCGCCTGTGGATGCATCCGAGCGGCTTCGGCACGCTCGGCTATGCGCTGCCGGCGGCGATCGGCGCCAAGGTCGGCGCGGCCGGACGGCCGGTCGTGGCGCTGGCCGGCGACTACGGCTTCCAATACACGCTCAACGAACTGGGCGTTGCCGCGGAGCTCAAGCAGCCGCTGATCGTGGTGTTGTGGAACAGCGACGGCCTGCAGGCGATCATGAACGACATGGACCGCAAGGGCATCGGCCACATCGCCACAAATCCGCTCAACCCGGACTTCGAGCACCTCACCAAGGCCTATGGCGGCCGCTATCGCAGAGTGCAGTCGGTCGAAGCGATCGACGGTGCGGTCAGGGAAGCGCTGGCGGCAGAGGGCCTCTGCCTGATCGAGTTGGACGCTGCTGCAATGGCTTAGACGAAAGTCTTCGAGTTATGCGGAAGCCAGTTTCAGAACCTTGGACAGCACCCGGTAGACCGCCACCCAGGCGTCTTCGACCTCGGATGTGAATTCCGGGCCGAGTGCCTTGTCGAGGGTCCAAAGGAGCGCCGCGCCGACCGCATCGCTGTGGCCGTCCTCCTCGTCCTCAACATCGGACGGAGCCAGCTTCTCCAGGTCGTCGAGACCGGCAACGGCGCCTTCCAGGGTGGCCAGGAGCCTGTGCCGCTGCCCGGCCATGTCGTCGGGGAATGTGGCGCGCACCTGCGGTGCGATCTGGAACAGCCGGGCGTAGAACAGGTGGGCCGCCTGCTCGGCAGCGGGTTTCAGCCGGGCGAATGTCTCCTGAACCAGCGCCTTCTGCGCTTCGGTGACCACCGGTTCCGGCTCGGGCTCGGGTTCTGCGGGTCTGACGAGGCTCAGCACCTGGGCCGAGTTCCGCTGCGGCGGCCGTGTTCCGGCGCCGGCGATCCGGGTGGCCAGTCGGTCGAAATCATGGATCAACGCCGTGACGACTTCGGTGATCTCGCTGCTCGCGGCACTGGACATGGCCGCAAACGCCTTCACGTCCGCGGCGACACGGGCGGCGATTTCGGCCGGGTCACCGCTGCGCGCCGCCGAGATCGTTGTGTTGAGGGCCAGCAGAGAGGCCTTGCGCTTGACGTCGTCGACCTGCCGCGCGGCAATCGCCACCCGCTCGATCTGCCGGCGCAGGCTCTCGATCGGATCCGCGTCGTGATCTGACGTGGCTCCCGCATCGCGACCGAACGCGGCTGCGGTCTTGGCGGCGGACATAGATGCCGGTCCCTCAGAGGCAAAAAGGTGCAGTTCGAGACATAGGCCCGGTATGGTGAACGAAACCTTAACCGGGGCTAAAACAGCTCGAAATACTCCCGGTGCTCCCAGTCCGTGACCTCCGACAGGAAACGCCTGATTTCGTGGCGTTTGATGGCGAGCAGGTAGTCGATGAAAGTATCGCCGAAGGCGGTTCGGAATAGGGCGCTTTTGTCCAGCGCTTCGGCCGCGTCCATGAGGCTTGAGGGCAGGGCCTCGGCGTCCGTGTCATAGGGCGTGTCAGACGGCGGTCCGGGATCGCGTTTCAGGTCGATGCCGTCGAGGCCGGCGACGACCTGCGAGGCCATGTAGAGATAGGGATTGGCGGCGGGTTCGCCGACCCGGTTCTCGATCCGGCTCGCCGGATCGCCGGGTGCGCCGAGCGCGCGGATCATGGTGCCCTTGTTGTCGATGCCCCAGACCGCCCGGTCGGGCGCGAGCGTAAAGGGCCGGTAGCGCTTGTAGCCGTTGACGGTGGGCGTGGTGAAGACCGATGCGGCCGCGGCATGGGCAAGCAGGCCGGCGACATAGTGCCGGGCGGTTTCGGACAGCACCTCGCCGTCATTCGCGGTCATGAAGGCATTGTCACCGGTTGCCTTGTCGATCAGGCACTGGTGGAGATGCCAGCCGCTCGAGAACAGGTTGGGCAGGTTCGGCCGGCACATGAAGGTGGCGTGCAGCCCGTTGCGCCGGGCGCTCTGCTTCACCGCGCTGCGGAAAAGAACCATCGTGTCGGCGGCCGCGATGCCGGTGAGCGGCGCAAAGGTGAACTCGCACTGGCTCGGCCCGAATTCGACCTCCTGGGAGCGCAGCGGCAGGCCGAGGCCCGCGAGATCGCGGCGGATGGCGTCGAGCGCCGGTTCGAGTTCGTCCATGCGCGCTTCGGTCAGATACTGGAAGCCATGGGCCAGCAGCGAGACTTCCGGCGGCTCGGGCGGCTGGGTCGCGTGGTGAGGCGCGAGTTTGGGGTCTTCCAGCTTGAACAGATGGAACTCGACCTCGAGGCCCGCCATCAGCTCATAGCCACGTGCGCCCAGGGTGCCGAG
>JBPCWF010000038.1:0-3157 GCA_051009775.1 Hyphomicrobiales bacterium
ACCAGCGAGCCTTCCGGGAACGCGGGATAGAACGCGGAGACGCCGCCGTCATAGGCCTTCGCCAGAAGCTCGCCGACATTGACCCTGACGCGCGTGTTGAACCGGTCGCGCGGGATGAACGCAAGGGCGGAGACGAAACGGTCGAATTTGTCGGTACGGACGAACAGCCGGGTGCGCGGACGCTCTTCGAGCTGCAATATGCCCTTGGCGGTGGCGAGCAGCGTGTCCGCATCGGTCTGGAACAGCTCGTCGCGCGGATACTGCTCGATGACATTGAGCAGCGCCTTGCCGCTGTGGCTCTCCGGCTTGTAGCCGGAATTCTCGACGATGTAGCCGACCTTGCGCCGGAGCAGCGGAATGAACTGTGCGCTGCGCGTATAGGCGGCCGACGTGAAAAGCCCGACCAGACGCAGTTCGCCCGACAGCTGGCCCTTTTCGTCGAACTGCTTGACGCCGACATAGTCCATATAGACCCGGCGGTGCACCGTGGCGCGGACATTGGCCTTGGTGATGATCAGGGGCGCCGGCTGCATCAGGAATTCGCGCACTTCCGGCGTGATCGACACCATCTCCTTGCCGCGCCGGAGCACCTGGACGGACGGGTCGCGCAGGATGCCGAGGCCAGAGTCCCGCACCGCCTTGAGCTCGCCCTTGGCGCCACCGCCCTCGAACGCATATTCGCGGATGCCGAGGAAAGTGAAATGATTGTCGAGCAGCCACTGCAGAAACTGGATCGATTCCGCGAGTTCGTCGACCGCGACCGCCGGCGGGCTGGTCTGGTAGGACGAGACCGCCGCCCTGACCCGCCCGATCATCGGCTGCCAGTCGAGCACGGTGGTTCGCACGTCGCCGAGCACCGGAGAAATCTTCTGTTCCAGCGCATCCCGGTCCGCCTTGTCGAACAGGGGATCGATATGAACATGGATGAAACTCTCACGGCCGGCACCGGTTCCGCCTGCCGGATCGTCGCCCGACAGGCCCGCCATGGCGCCGCCGCCGGTGCGGCTGAGGCTGAGGATCGGATGGAGCACGAGCCGGACGCCGGCATTGAGGTCGCTCAGAAGGGAGAGCACCGAGTCCACCAGGAACGGCATATCGTCGTTGAGGATCTGGACCACCGTCGCCTCTTCGCTCCAGCCGTCCCTGTCCTTCTGCGGATTGAACACGCGGATCTTGTGCCGGCCAGGCTTGCGCGTCCCGGCGAACCCTATAGCGGATCGGGCAATCGCCTCCAGATCCGGCGCGGAGTACTCGGCAATCTCGTCGGGGACGCTCTGACCATAGAACATGCGGGCGAAATCGGCCGCTATCCTGCCCTTCCCGCCCTTCGACAACCGCGAGATCGCGGTCTTGATCAGGCGCTCCGTTTTGGTTTCTGTACCCATGATTGCTTCCCCCTCTGCGTCCGTCCCCGCGAGACTGGACGTCTGGCCTCCTTGAGCGGCATGTCCGCACGCATGCCCCGGATGTCGGAGATCAACATTGATGCGGTTGCGTCCAATTTACAATATAAAACCCCGCCGGAACCGACGCGCCGGACGGACACACCCCAAGGACGGACCCATGCAAGACGACACATCCCAAGTGACCGCGCTCGACCTCGCCCCGTGCGACGTGCTCGACGACGACATCGAAGCCTATTTCGCCAAGTGCCGCGAAAAGCTCGGCCTGGTTCCAAACGTGCTCACGGCCTACAGCTTCGATCAGGACAAACTGCGCGGTTTCATGGCCATGTATAACGACCTGATGCTGGCGGACAGCGGTCTCTCAAAGCTCGAGCGCGAGATGATCGCCGTCGTCGTATCGGCGGTGAACTCCTGCTTTTACTGTCTGACCGCCCATGGCGCCGCCGTTCGGCAGCTCTCCGGCGATCCGGTGCTCGGAGAGCAGATGGTGATGAACTACCGGATCGCCGATCTCGAGCCGCGCCAGCGTGCCATGCTCGACTTCGCCTGGAAGCTGACCGCCGAACCGCAGGCGATGGGCGAAGCCGACCGGCAGGGCCTGAGGGACGCGGGTTTTTCCGACCGCGACATCTGGGACATCGCCGCGGTGGCGTCCTTCTTCAATATGTCGAACCGGATGGCGAGCGCCGTCGACATGCGGCCGAATGACGAATATCACGCCGTGGCGCGGTGAGCCGGAGCGCACGGGGTGCTGAAGCGGCACTGGAAAGCGCTGATCCCGGGTCTTGTCCTTGCCGGCATTGCCGCAGTCATGCTGTGGGCGCCCTACCTGCCGCGCCTGGCCCATGAAGGCTTTCCGGCCCCGGTCTGGCCGGCTCCCGGCAGTTTCGCCGAAGTCGCGGGCAAGACCGGGAGCGCCCCGCCGGCCGGCACCGAAACGGCGGCGCTCGATCCCCAGCTGCGCGAGCTTCTAGCCGGCAGCGGCGCAAAGGCTTTGCTCGCCTTTTCGGACGGCGCGCTGGCCATGGAGCACTATGCCGAAGGCTTCACGGCCAAGACCCGTTTCAACTCCTACTCCCTGGTCAAGAGCCTCATCGGCGCGCTGGTGCTCAAGGCGGTGGCGGACGGCAGGCTCTCGGGCCTCGACCAACCGCTCGGTGCCGCTCTCCCGGACGCCGGTGACGAGACGTTCCGAGCGGTGACCCTTCACGCCCTGCTTGAGATGCGCAGCGGCGTCCTGTTCGAGACCGGCGGCGCCAAATCCCTGTCGGGCGTGGCGACCAAGGACCTGGAAGCCGCCTTCGCCAACCCGTTCGGCCCGCTGGCGCGCCTGCACGTGCAGGGCCTCGATGCGGTCAAGCATCGCCTCTCAAGGACACCGGAGCCGGTCCCGAAATTCAACTATCAGAACATCAACACCGCACTGCTCGGCGCGGTCCTGGAGCGCGCCTATGGCCGTCCGCTGGAAGCGATCCTGTCGGAAAAAATCTGGGCCCCCGCGGGCGCGGCCCCTGCCCGGTGGCGCAGGTACAACGACAGCGCCGGTGTTTCGGCCTATTGCTGTCTCTACGCACGGGCACGCGATTGGGTGAAGGTCGCACGCTTCATCACCGCCAATGGCAGCACTGCTGCGCCGTTTCTTCCAGACCTGCAATGGCGCGCACTGCTTGGCCTGGACCTCGAGCCCGCGCGACTGCGCAAGGGCGTCTACGGCCATCACATGCGCCATGACATACTGGACCGTCCGGGCG
>JBPCWF010000039.1:0-2539 GCA_051009775.1 Hyphomicrobiales bacterium
GTCCAAGGGGTTCAAACGCCGGGTCGGGCTCGCCCAGGCCATCCTGCACGATCCCGACGTCCTGTTCCTCGACGAGCCGACCGACGGTCTCGATCCGAACCAGAAATATCAGGTGCGCACGCTGATCACCGACATGGCGAAAGAAAAGGCGATCGTCGTCTCGACGCAT
Organism: Hyphomicrobiales bacterium; assembly: GCA_051009775.1. GTDB lineage: Bacteria > Pseudomonadota > Alphaproteobacteria > Rhizobiales > JAJFHB01 > JBPCWF01. Next base: position 170 of record JBPCWF010000039.1, read on the forward strand.
ATCCTCGAAGAGGTCGACGCGGTCTGTTCGCGCGCGGTGATCATCGACCGCGGCAGGATCGTCGCCGACAGCACGTCCGAAGAGCTCAAGCGCAAATTGCCCAATTACAACGCGGTCGCGATCCGCGTGACCGCCGGCGATGTCGACAAGACGACCAAGGCGCTCGATGCGCTGGAGGCCGTCGACACGGTCGAAACGGTAAGCACCGGCGAGAGGGTGTCGCAGCTCCGCGCCGTCCCCCTCAACGGCAAATCCATCGCCGCAGACGTCGCCGAATGCCTGACCGGCAACGCGGTGCACCCGGAAGAGCTCTATGTCGAGAAGGGCAGTCTCGACGACGTGTTCCGGCAGATCACCACATCCGATACGGGGGACGCCCATGCGTAGCATCCTGGCGATCGCCAAGCGCGAGCTGCAGGCCTATTTCGGCACGCCCATCGCCTATGTGTTCCTGGCCATCTTCGTCGCGCTGACCGGCGTGTTCGCGTTCTTCATCGGCGGCTTTTTCGACCGCGGCGAAGCGGATCTCAGGCCGTTCTTCGAATACCACCCCTGGCTCTATCTGCTGCTCGTGCCCGCCATCGCCATGCGGCTGTGGTCGGAGGAGCGCAGGTCCGGGACGATCGAACTTCTGATGACCCTGCCGGTCTCGATCACCGAGGTGGTGATCGCCAAGTTCCTCGCGGGCTGGGCGTTTCTCGGCCTCGCGCTGGTCCTGACCTTTCCCATGTGGATCAGCGTCAACATCCTGGGCGATCCGGACAACGGCATCATAGCGACGAGTTATCTCGGCAGCTTCCTCATGGCGGGCGCGTTTCTCGCCATCGGGTCGGCGGTGTCGGCGCTGACCCGCAACCAGGTCATCGCCTTCGTCGTGTCCGCCTCGGTCTGTTTCCTGTTCGTCATGAGCGGCACGGACATCGTGCTCAACGTGTTCCGCGGCTGGCTGCCGGAGTTCCTGCTCTCGGCCGTTTCGTCGATGAGCTTCCTGACCCATTTCGAGGATGTGTCGCGCGGTGTGATCGATCTGCGCGACATCGTGTTCTACGTCTCGCTGATCTGCTTCTGGCTGTTCGCCAACGCGGTCGTGATCAGCCTGAAAAAGGCGGAGTAGGAGGTCGCATGTCTTTTCTGAGCCGACTTACGCGCACGCAACTGGCCTGGGGCTGCCTCATCATGGCCGCGCTGATCCTGCTCTCGGTCAACATCCTGTCGGAGACCGCGCTTCGCCGCAGCACCTTCGATCTCACCGATGAGAGCCTCTATACGCTGACCGACGGCACCCGCGAGGTGCTGAAGGGGATCGACGAGCCGATCAAGGTCCGGCTCTATTTCTCCTCCGCACTGGGCGAGCGGGCGCCGACATTCAAACGCTATTTCGAGCGGGTCCGCACCATCCTGGAGCGTTATGCCGACATATCCGGCGGCAAGGTGCAGCTCGAGGTGTTCGATCCCGAGCCGTTCTCCGACGCCGAGGACCGCGCCGTGGCGGCCGGTATTCAGGGCATCCCGCTCGGCAATGACGGGGTCAACGTCTATTTTGGCATCTACGCCACGAACAGCACCGACAATGAGGTGCTGATGCCCATCGTTGCGCTCGAGCGTGAGAGGTTCCTGGAATACGACCTGACCAAGATGATCTATTCGCTGGCGCATCCTGAGAAGAACGTGGTCGGTCTCATGAGCGCCCTGCCGGTCGCCGGCGGCCAGACGCCGCAGGGACAGGTGCTTCCGGAATGGCAGGTCCTGAAGCAGATCAAGGAGGTGTTCGAGGTCAAGCCGCTGGTGCCCAACCTGGAAGAGGTGCCGGAGGACGTCAATCTGCTGATGATCGTCCAGCCGATCGGCCTCACCGACAAGGCGCTCTACGCCATCGACCAGTTCGTCATGAAGGGCGGCAAGGCCCTGGTCTTCGTCGACCCCAAATCGGACGTTGCCGCGCGGCAGCTTGCCGGCATGAAGGGCGGCAGGCAGGACAAGGGCTTCGAGCGGCTTTTGACCGCATGGGGCGTGGAGCTTGCGGAAAACCGCATCCTCGGCGACCTGGAGAATGCGCGCAAGGTCCAGTTCGGCACGTCCGCCCAGCCGGTCGTGGTGCCCTACGTCGCCTGGCTGGCGCTCGGCAAGACAAACCTGGACGCGGACGACGTGGTCTCCGGCGGCATCGAGAGAATGCATATCGCGTCCAGCGGCATCCTCGATCCGGTCGAGGGCGCAGAAACCGCGTTCACGCCGCTCCTGGTCAGCGGACCTAAGGCCATGCGCATCGATACCGCCCAGTTCACGGTCCAGCCCAACCCGGTCAAGCTCCTGGAAGACTACAAGCCCGGCGACAAGGCCCTGACGCTTGCCGCCCGCGTCACCGGCAAG
>JBPCWF010000040.1:0-5917 GCA_051009775.1 Hyphomicrobiales bacterium
CGATCACGATATAGGCCACATGGATGCCATGGGGGCCGAGCTCGCGCGCGATCGCCTCGGCCAGAATGCGCTGCGCCGCCTTGGTCGGGGCAAAGCCCGAGAAGTTCGACTTGCCCCGCCAGGCGGACGTGTTGCCGGTGACCATGAGCGCGCCCGAGCCGCGCTCGATCATGGCCGGCGCCACGGCGCGTGCCAGGTGCAGAAGGCTCATGGTGTTGACGGCGAAGTTCTGCTCCATGTCGGCCGGGTCGATCTCCAGGAAGCTGCCCCAGACACCGCGCGCCGCGTTATGGACGCCCACATCGGGCTCGCCCAGCTCGGAGCGGCACTGTGCCAGCATGTCGTCCAGAGCGGCCGGGTCGGTGATGTCGCAGGCGAGCGCGAGGCTGCCCGGCAGTTCCGCCTCGAACTCCTTCAACCGGTCGATCGAACGCGCGACAAGCGCGACCCGATACCCGCCCGCTGCAAAGCGGCGGGCGACCGCCCCGCCGGTGCCCCGTCCGACGCCTGCGACCAGCGCGACCTTCTCCATGACGCTCTCCCACGTTGTTCGCATCATTAAACAATGCGCACTCGCAATCGGGAAGCCGTGTGCTAACTTTTCGCCCACACGGGCAAACGCGCCGCAGAGCGCCAAGGCCCGCGAGGGAGGAAACCGGAATGAGTCTGAAGCTGTACCACTGCCACGAGTTCCGGTCCGTGCGGTCCCTGTGGCTGATGCACGAACTGGGACTGGATTTCGAACTTCAAATCATACCCGTCGGTCCAGCGCTCAGGAACCCGGACTACCTCGCGCTCCATCCGCTGGGCCGGGTGCCCTGTCTGGTCGACGGCGACCTGACGCTGTTCGAGTCCGGCGCGATATGCCAATATCTGTGCGAGACCTACGACGACGGCACCCTCGGCCGGCCCGTGGGGCATCCCGAGCGATCCGAATGGCTGCAATGGCTCCACTTTGCCGAGACGATTTCGGTGCATGGCTCAACGCTTACCCATCAGAACGTCTTCCTCCGGGACGACGCACAGCGATCGCCGTACCTTCAGAAGCTCGACACCCGGCGCCTGGAGAAGTGCTTCGAGGTCCTGGACACCGTCTTGACGGACCGGGACCACATGCTGGCGTCCGGCTTCTCCGCGGCGGACACGATGATCGGGTTTTCCGTGTACCAGGGCGCGTTCTTCACGACCCTTGGAAACCATGCGAACCTCGAAGCCTACTATCAACGCATCTCTTCGCGGCCGGCTTTTGAGGCCGCGATGCCCGCACCCGACGACCCGCTTCGGGTCTACCGGCAGGACCGCTACGGCGAATACGGGAGGTGAGCACTATGACCGGTGATATCTATTCACACGATCTCGACAAGACCCCGGCCAACCACATTCCCCTGTCGCCGCTGTCGTTCATCCAACGCGCGGCGCGCGTCTATCCGGACCACGACGCGGTCATTCAGGGCAGCCGCAGCTTCACCTGGGCCGAGACCTTCGCGCGCTGCCGCCGGCTGGCCTCGGCGCTCGAGGCGCGCGGCATCGGCAAGGGCGACACGGTCGCCCTGATGCTGCCCAACGTGACCGCGTTCTACGAAGCCTTCTTCGGCGTCATCGCCACCGGCGCCGTGCTCAATCCCCTGAACTACCGGCTCGAGGCGGAGAGCCTCGCCTTCATCCTCAACCACGGCGAAGCCAAGGTGCTCCTGACCGATACGGAGTTCGCAGCCGTAATGCGCGACGCGCTTGCCAGATGCGACGCGCCGCCGCTGGTGATCGATGTCGAAGATCCGGACGGCCCGGGCGGGGAGCGCATCGGCGAGATCGAGTATGAGGCGTTTCTGGACAGCGGGTCGCCGGACCATCCCTGGCGGTTGCCGGACGACGAGTGGGACGCGGCGACCCTGAGCTACACATCCGGCACCACCGACAATCCGAAGGGCGTCGTCGCCGACCATCGCGGGCAGTACCTGCTTGCCTTTGGCAATGTGATCTCGACCGACATGGTGCACAATCCGGTCTATCTGTGGACCCTGCCCATGTTCCATGCCAACGGCTGGTGCTACCCCTACTCCATGGCCCTCATGGGCGGCACCAATATCTGCCTGCGCAAGATCGACCCGGGGATGATCTACCGCCTGATCGACGAGCACAAGGTGACCCATCTGTGCGCCGCGCCGACGGTGGTCAACATGATCGTCAATGCAAGCGACGAGGAACGCCGGCGGCTGAACCATACCGTGCGCCTTGTCACCGGCGGCTCGTCGCCGCCCGCGGCGATCATCTCGCGCATGGAGCAGGAAGGCTTCGACGTGATCCACATCTGGGGCATGACCGAACTGATGGGGGCCGCGACCTACAGCTCGAAGCACCACGCCGGACCCGGCCTTTCGGCCGAGGCGCGGGCGCAGCGGCTGTCGCGCCAGGGCATGCATATGGGTGTCGAGGAGGACGTCATGATCGCCGATCCGGCAACGCTCGAGCCGGTGCCGATGGACGGCGAGACCATGGGCGAGCTGATGATCCGCTCCAACATGGTCATGCGAGGCTATCTGAAGAACGCGCAAGCCACCGAGGATAGCCTGCGCGGCGGCTGGATGCATTCCGGCGATCTGGGCGTGTGGCACCAGGACGGCTGCATCGAGCTGCGCGACCGGGCCAAGGACATGATCATCTCCGGCGGAGAGAACATCTCGACCATCGAGGTCGAGGACTTCCTGCACCGCCATCCGGCAATCCTGGAAGCCGCGGTCGTCGGCAAGCCGGACGACCACTGGGGCGAGGTGCCCTGCGCCTTCGTCACCCTGAAGCCCGGAGAGACGGCAAGCCCGGACGACATCATCCAGTTCTGCCGCGACGGCATGGCGCATTTCAAATGCCCCAAACTGGTGGTGTTCGAGGATCTGCCGAAGACCGCTACCGGCAAGGTGCAGAAGTTCGTGCTGCGCGAGCGCGCCAAAGAGGCGTGAGACCGTAGCCGGCGGCGTCCAACCTGGGCTAATCACAACCGATAAAGCCGATTTGCCACGTCGAACAGTTCGTCCCGACGCCACCGTAGGGCACCACACGCCGGCGCTTCTTCTGTTCCGGCTTTTGCGGACTTCGGCGTTTCGGCCGCACGGCCCTGCGCTGCGCTTTTGGCGTTTCTACGCGCCTTACAATGCACCTTCCATTCCGCACGACATACCGTCGGCCGCACGAAACCGGGCAGACCCGACCCTGATGCCGCTCAAGCAGCCTGAGTGTCGCACGGCTCACCGGTTCGTCCGGCAGGGTCAGCTTTGCGTATTTTGCGAACCGCTCAAGCGCGTTCTGGCTTCGCCGGCCCCATTCCCCATCGACATGGCCGGGCCCGCAGCCGGCCTTCGCGAGCGCCCTCTGGAGTTTCCGGGTCAGACCCGAAACGCCCGCCTTCGAATTGCGTGCTGTTATCTCTTCGGACGGAATCGCGGCAATCTGCTCACTTTGTTGGGACTGTGACTGCGCCTGCTCGATCAGGTGGCTTGCCAGGGTGACATACATACCGTTGGGGAACCGCTTCAGATAGCTTTGGAGCAACTTTGAGTTCCTGCTGTCCTTCACGCTGTTCCAGTAGGCGATTTCCGCGGCCAGTTTATTCGCCTGTTCCTGCTTGACGGCAAGCTCGCGCAGTTCTGCGACACGCCTCTTTTGTTCGGCCCGTTGCTCCTCCAGTTCCGCCGTCTGGAGCGCGGTCCCTGTCTGGCTGCGCCCGTTCTCGATCGCCCGGCGCTCCGTTTCAGCGGAGTCCAGAGCCGCGATCCGCGGTCCCGTTGGCAAGGACACCGTTTTGTCGGGAGAGAGGAATACGTAGACGAGAGCCACTGCGACGACCGCCGCCAAACCGCCGAGCGCCACCTTCCAACCGCGCGCCGTCGAGCGGCGCAGTGCTCGAGCGCTTTCCGGCGGCCAGCACCAGATTTCAACCGGCTTGTCCATGTTCTTGAGCTTGTGCCGCCCGGTGGCGACGAAGGCGGCATCGACTTTGCCTGAGATCTGTTCGGCGACCTGGCCTGAAATGCAAACCCCGCCGGCCGGCGCCAGACCCTCGATGCGCGCCGCGACATTGACGCCATCGCCCAACAGGTCACCGTCCTGCGCGATGACGTCACCGAAATTGATGCCGATGCGGAAGTTCATCTGCTCGGCGTCGGGCAGATCCTTGTTGAGCTTGCACAATTGCTCCTGAATCTGCACGGCGCAGCGCGTGGCTTCGACCGAGCTCTGGAATTCCGCGACAACGCTGTCGCCGGCGGACCCGAATATGCGTCCGCCCCGTTCCAGAATAGTTGCGTCTATTATCCCCCGGCGTTCCGACAAGGCGGCAAATGCTGCCTCTTCGTCAGTACCCATCCACCTACTGTAGCCAACCGCGTCGGCGTCCAGTAGAGCAGCAAGGCGACGTTCCATATGGGAACCTCATTGCTCAGACTTTCCGGCCGGTTTTTGTGTTTCTTGGAGTCTTTGCCTGCGCAGCCGTAAGCATAAAGGTCTCCGGGTGCGCGGCTCCACGTCTTAAAGTATGCGTTTTTGAGGTGGAGGGGTGTGATTCAGGTCACATAAGAATGCCGCGCTCCGAACCGTCGGGAAGGCCGGCCCGGCGCAGGCTCTCCACCAGACGGTCCCAGGGCTCCGGATCGCTGAACGGCAGGCGGCCGAGCGCGGCCAGGGAAAAGTCCGGATGGGCCTCGAGCAGGCGGCCGGCATATCCCTCCGCAGCCTCCATATCGCCGTCCTGGACCGCGGCGGCGGTCATGACAATCAGGCTCTTCGGCAGACCCGGCGCCTGAAGCTGCGCGCGTTCCGCCCATTGGATGGCGTCCTGGTAGCGCCGGCAGACGAAATGCCCGAGAGACACGAAATGGAGAATGCCGTGATACATCGGCGCCCGCTTCAGGGTCTCGGCCGCCCGCCTTGCCAGCGCAATGCCGTCTTCTGGCTCGCCTCCGAAGATCATGGTTTGCGCCAGATTGAAGCTTGCCAGGGGGAAGTGCGGGTTGATCTCGAGGCTGCGCTCCGCCTCCCGCCGCGCGGCGGCAAGGTCGCGCTCAAGCATGTGCACCAGAGCCAGAATCCAGTGAGCGAAATCGCTCTGTCCGTTGAGCTGGACCGCCCGGCGGGCCGCCTCCCCCGCCGCGGCAAGGTCTTGCGGCGCCACACCGCGCCAGCCGTTCAGCGGCTCGTGCAAATGGCTCAAGGCCCGGATCGCCCATGCCATGAAGTTCTCCGGCTCGCGCTCGATCACCGTTCCGGTCATGGCGCGGGCCTGGAGCCACTGGCCGGCATCCGTGCCCATCACAAGATATCCGGCCTGGGACAGGACGGTTTCGCTGTCGGCGCCGTCGACCATGTCCGCGCGGCGTTTCTCGAAGACATCGCTGTAGATGGCAAACCGCATGGCGCCCGAGATCCGCGCGGCGAGCTCATCCTGCGCATCGAACGGATCGGAGGCCTCGCCGTCGAAACGTTCCGACCAGAACTGCTTTCCCGCATGCCGGTCCTGCAGCATCGCGGTGGCGCGGTAGCGTTGCCCGTGGGCCTGGAAGCTTGCAGACAGCACATAGTCCGCCCGCTCCGGGTCGGCGAGAAAGGTCGTTCCGGTCAGGTTCGACATGGATGTCTGAACGGCAGCGCGGACCGCCGCCGCGAGCGCTTCGGACTCCGGGTCCGGCCTCAGGGGCTCAAAGCCGCCGAGGGCGAGCGCCGGCTTGGGCGTGAGCCCGGAAGAAGCGGCGGCTCGGGCCAGCGGCACCGCCCCGACAGGGTGCCAGGAGAAGGTGCGGATCGGCCGGCTGATGTTCTTCAGGGTCCGCTCGCCGCTATCGGCGAAGCCCTCCGCCAGAGCGCCCCTCAGCGTGTCGTGCGCGGTGCCCGAGATGCACAGGCCGCCCGGTGCCGCCAGGCCCTCCAGCCG
>JBPCWF010000041.1:0-6775 GCA_051009775.1 Hyphomicrobiales bacterium
CGATCCGTTTTACGGCGAGACCACAATCGGCATTTTCTGCGACATCCTGGAGCCGCTCACCGGCGAGGGTTACGAGCGCGACCCGCGCATGACCGCAAAGGCCGCGGAAGCCTACGTCAAGCAGACCGGCGTCGGCGACAGCGTGCTGGTCGGCCCGGAAGCGGAGTTCTTCATTTTCGACGACGTCCGCTTCACGTCGGACCCCTACGACACGAGCTTCAAGCTCGACTCGATCGAGCTGCCGACCAATACCGGCGCCGAATACGAGATGGGCAACATGGGCCACCGGCCGCGCACCAAGGGCGGTTACTTCCCGGTCAACCCGGTCGACAGCGCCCAGGACATGCGCTCCGAAATGCTTACCGTCATGAAGGAAATGGGCGTCGAGACGGAGAAGCACCACCACGAGGTCGGTGCCGCCCAGCACGAGCTCGGCATCTTCCGTGGCGAACTGACCCGCATGGCCGACAAGCTGCAGCTCTACAAATATGTCGTCCACAACGTCGCCCACAGCTGCGGCAAGTCGGCGACCTTCATGCCCAAGCCCGTGTTCGGCGACAACGGCACCGGCATGCACTGCCACATGTCGATCTGGAAGGACGACAATCCGCTGTTTGCCGGCAACCAGTATGCCGACCTGTCGGAAGAGTGCCTGTTCTACATCGGCGGCATCATCAAGCACGCCAAGGCGCTCAATGCCTTCACCAACCCGAGCACCAACTCCTACAAGCGTCTGGTGCCGGGCTATGAGGCGCCGGTGCTGCTCGCCTATTCGTCGCGCAACCGCTCCGCCTCCTGCCGGATCCCCTACTCCGCTTCGCCCAAGGGCAAGCGCGTCGAGGTCCGCTTCCCGGATCCGACCGCCAATCCCTATCTGGCGTTCGCGGCGATGCTCATGGCCGGCCTCGACGGCATCGAGAACAAGATCCATCCCGGCGACCCGATGGACAAAGACCTCTACGACCTGCCGCCGGAAGAGCTCAAGGACGTGCCGACCGTGTGCGGCTCCCTGCGCGAAGCGCTCGACTGCCTCGACGCCGACCGCGGCTTCCTGAACAAGGGCGGCGTCTTCTCAGACGATCAGATCGACGCTTACCTTGAACTCAAGTGGGAAGAAGTTATCCGCTTCGAACACACCCCGCATCCGGTCGAATTCGACATGTATTACAGCGTCTGAATACTTGACGCCTGTTGTGACCGATCGGGCCGGGGTCTGACGACCCCGGCCTTTTTTTAACCGGCATCGGTGCAATAGCCGCGGGCACCGCATTTGCGCCCAAAGTTCGACAACGTTTGGAGGCTACTTTAGAGTGTAGGCTTGAGTGCGATTAAACTGTCGGGGGCGCGGCATGTTTCGAGGTCTATTCCTGGTCATTCTCGGCATCTGCTTCGCGGTGGGCGCGGGCATCACCGTGCTCGGCCTGCTGGCACCCTTCGCCCCGTCATTCGAGATCACCAATCACTTCCGCCCCTTCACGGTTGCGGGTTTCCTCGTCCTGCTCGTTGCGGTCTGGCTGTTCCGGGCGCGCTCGCTCATGCTGCCGGTGCTCGGATTTGCCGTCGTCAACGTCGCCCTGTTTCTGTTGCCCCTGTCCTTCAAGGCGTCCGAAGCGTCGTCGTCTCTCGCCGGCTCGCGCACCATCAAGCTGATTTCCTTCAACATGTGGGTCGGCGACCGTCCGCTCGATGACATCGCAGGTTTCCTGCGCGCCGAAGACGCGGATGTGGTGCTGCTGCAGGAGTTCCATGCGGGCCACGCCAAACGGCTTCTGCCCGGCCTCAAGGATCTCTATCCGCATCAGCTATCCTGCGCGCAGGACCGCTCCTGCCTGATGGCACTTCTGTCCAAGACGCCGTGGACCGAGGCCGCATTCGTCAAGCACAGCACGGCCAACCCGGCCTTGATCTGGGCCCGGTTCGGCACCGGTCCCAGGGCCTATCGCATCGCCACGCTGCACAACGCCTGGCCGTTTCAGTCCGACGCTCAGGCGCTTCATACCGACTGGCTGATCGACTGGCGCAGATCGGTCACCGAGCAGTTGCTCATTGCCGGCGACTTCAATCTGACCCCGTTCTCCTGGAAGCTGTCGAAATTCGCCTGGAAGACCGGCCTCAGGCGCTACGCCACCTATCAGCGCACCTGGCCCGGCCACCGCTACGCACCGGCCTTCCTGATCGACAACATCTTCTCCACGGACGCCTTTCGGCCGATCGAGGTGCGCACCGGTCCGGCGCTCCGGTCCGATCACCTGCCCCTGATCGCGCGTATTGCCTACAGGGCGCCGGGCGGTTGACCCTGCACCCCTCGCGGTGCTATCTCCGCCGTCCTTCCGGGCACCACAGTCCCGAAGCCATGGAGGTGTGTCATGCGCTACGATCGCAATCACGAGGCCCTGCCGTCCTTTTGAGGTGACGAGCAAGCGCCGCCGGTCTTTCCCGTCGGAAACCCGCGTCAAACGCGGACATCGTTTCGTACATGGCGATGTCGAGCTTGTGGAGAAGCTCGGCCGCAACGATCTGTGTCCGTGCGGCTCGGGACGGAGATTTCAAGCGATGCTGCTTGAAATCCGGCCGGTTTGATGGCTCCCTGCGGGACGACTACTTTTAGGGACTGACAGTCCGAACCCCTGAGCAGGGCCGCCCGCCGCGGCCCTGCTTGTTTCTCGTGGACGTTTTATGGTGCCGAATCCCTCCGCCCCGTCTCCGGTCGTGGCCATCGTGCTCATGTGCGCCGCCGGCCTGTGCTTTGCGGTGCTCGACGCGACGGTCAAATATCTCGGCGCTGAAACCGATATCCCGATCATGGAGATCATCTGGATCAGGTTCGTGGTCCACGCTGTCTTGAGCATCGTGTTTCTGGGTCCGCGCACGCTGCCGCACCTGGTGAAGTCGGCCCGGCCGCTGCAGCAGTGGCTGCGCGGCGGCTTCATGCTCGGCGCCACATTATGCAACTTCGTCGCGGTCAACTATCTGCGGCTGGACCAGACCGCCACGATATTCTTTCTGACGCCACTGGTGATTGCAGCCCTTGCCGGACCGATCCTCAACGAATGGGTCGGCTGGCGCCGTCTCACCGCGATCCTCGCGGGCTTCGCCGGCATCGTGATCGTCATGCGCCCGGGGTTCGGCTGGATCCACTGGGCCGTGCTGTTCTCGTTCGGCGCCACATTGAGCTACGCCTGCTATTCGATCGTCACCCGCTACCTGGCCGCGCATGACCGGCCGGAGGTCACGCAGTTCTATACCCCGCTCACGGGCGTGGTCGCGACCACGCCGCTTGCGCTTGCCAACTGGGTTTGGCCGGACGATCCGTTCACATATGTCCTTCTGATATGGCTTGGCGTTGCCGGCGCGCTCGGCCATTGGCTGCTGATCCTGGCGCACGGCCGCGCGCCCGCACCGGTGCTCGCACCGTTCATTTATGTCAACCTGGTGTGGATGACGATCCTGGGCTTCGCCGTGTTCGGGGACGTGCCCGATATCGCGACGCTCGCCGGTGGCGCGGTCGTCATCGGCTCGGGCCTCTACCTGCTCTACCGCGAACGCCGTGCGGCACGTCGGTAGCCGGACAATCAGAGCTGGATGAGTTGACTAGTTCTCGGACTTCGACGGTTCGCCGATGGCGTAGGTAGCGTCGAAATAGCCCTCCGCCGCCACTGCCCAATAGGATACATCGACCCGGAGCCCCGGCGCCACGCGCTGGTCGCGGACCAGTTGGTCATGCGCCATGCCGAGCTTCTCCATGACCCTTAACGAGGCAAGGTTTTCGGCGAAAGACTTGGCCCAGATCTTCTGGCAGCCGAGCTTTTCGAAGCCGACGCACAACAGCGCCTTGGCAAGCTCGGTGGCAAAGCCCCTGCCCCACAGATCCGGATGCAGGCCCCAGCCGATCTCCGCCGTCTTGCCGCCGTGGATGACGACGAAGCCGTCGCCGATCACGTGCCGCGTCGCCTTGAGTTCCGCCGCCAGGTAGTAACCGCGCCGGTTCGGCAGGGACTGGCGCCTGAGGCACCGCGCCACGAAACCCTGGACCTCCGACATGGAATTGTAGCGGCTGGCCAGGTGCTGCTGATAGTCCGACCGCAGCATGTAAGCGGCGAAGTCGCGCAGATCTTCCTTGCGCACCTCGCGCACCACAAGCGCAGGCGTTTCCAACGGACTGATCTGAACAGCGGTACTCATCGGCTCTGCTTCGCTTCCCCTGGTTGTGGTTTCGGCTCGCCGGACAAAGCTTAGAGGATTTCCGGATCGATGCCTAGAGCACTATCCCGGGTGTGCGCATATTTGATGGCAAAACCGCGACCATCCGCGCCGCGATATGTCACAGAAATTTTGCACGGCTCTGCCATAGCGGTGACGCTATGTTGAGTACACGCACCTGAGGATCGAGCCCATGCACGATGACGGCCACGGCAACAAAAGCGAGGCGTACGACGCCTTCGACGACATCCCGCTCAATCCCCGCCTCGAGGACACGCTCGGCACCGTCATGCTCGCGCGCTACGGACGGCGCGAGGTGATCAAGCATGCCCTGGCAACCACGGCGGCGAGCCTCGTGTTCGGGTCCCTGACGGCACAGCTCGGCGAAGCCCAAGCGGCAGGCCCCGAAAGCCGGTACAGGTTTTCCGAACTGGAGGCCGGCATCGACGAACACCACCATGTCGCCGAAGGCCATTCGAGCCGGATCCTTTTGCGCTGGGGCGATCCGGTGTTCGCAGAGGCCCCGGCCTTCGACCCGCACAACCAGAGCGCCGAGCGCCAGTTGCTCCAGTTCGGCTACAACAACGATTTCATCGGCTTCTTCCCGCTCGGCGATGACGGCACGCGGGCGCTCCTTTGCGTCAACCACGAATATACCAACGAGGAGGTGATGTTCCCGGGCATCGGCCGCCAGGACAAGCGCGACTTCGCCGACATGACCCGGGAGCTGGTCGACATCGAGATGGCCGCCCATGGGGCGACCGTGATCGAGATCGAGCTTGTGGACGATACATGGCGCCCGGTGCTGAACAGCCGGTACAACCGGCGCATCACGCCGCTCTCCACGAAAATGGCCGTCGACGGGCCCGCGGCCGGCCATCCGCGCCTCAAGACCGCGGCCGACCCGTCCGGCCGGCGCGTCACCGGCACGCTCAACAACTGCGCCGGCGGGGTCACGCCCTGGGGCACCTATCTGATGGCGGAGGAAAATTTCCATGGCTACTTCTGGACCGACCGGAAGGACGACAACGGCAAGCGCCTGACCAAGGGTCTGGGCGGCAACCAGCAGAAGAGCTACGAGCGCTACGGCGTGCCGGCCAACTGGCAGAACTGGGGCCGGTATCACGACCGGTTCAATATCGACAGGGAACCCAACGAATGCAACCGGTTCGGCTGGGTGGTCGAGGTCGACCCGACGGACCCCGGATCGACGCCGGTCAAGCATTCCGCACTCGGCCGGTTCCGCCACGAAGGCGCCGAGTGCATCCTGGCGGACGACGGCCGCGCGGTGGTCTATATGGGCGACGACGCGCGTTTCGACTATCTCTACCGCTTCGTCTCGGACGGCAGGTTCACCGCCGACGACCGCGCCGCCAATATGCGTCTCCTGTCCGAAGGCACGCTCTCGGTGGCGCGCTTCGACGAGGACGGCACCATGACCTGGCTGCCTCTGGTGTTCGGCCAGGGCGCACTGACGCCTGAGGCCGGTTTCGAATCCCAGGCCGATATCCTGATCGACACGAGGCTTGCCGCCGATGTCCTCGGGGCCACTCCCATGGACCGCCCGGAGGATGTTCAGCCCAATCCCCGTAACGGCCGCGTCTATGTCATGCTGACCAACAACCACAAGCGAAAACCGGGCGAGGAGAACGGGGCCAATCCCCGGGCCGAGAACTGGCTCGGCCATATCGTCGAGCTCACGCCGCCCGGAGGCGACCACACCGCCGACAGCTATCGCTGGGAGATCCTGGTCAAATGCGGCAACCCGGGCATCGCCGGCGTCGGCGCCCAGTGGCATCCGGACACCGGCCCAAACAGCTGGTTCGCATCACCCGACAACTGCGCGGTGGACGGTGCCGGCCGGCTCTGGGTCGCCACGGACCAGGGCAAGAACTGGAACAGGACCGGCCGTTCGGACGGGCTTTACGGACTTGAAACCGAGGGCGGCCTCCGGCGCCAGCCGAAACTGTTTTTCCGCTGCCCGGTCGGCGGCGAGCTGTGCGGCCCCTGCTTCACGCCGGACGACGAGACCCTGTTCCTCGCTGTCCAGCATCCGGGCACCGACGGCACGAAACACTATAAAGGTTTCGAGCGGGCCTCGACCTTCGAGGATCCGGCGACCCGGTGGCCCGATTTCGACCCGAAGATGCCGCCCCGGCCCTCGGTGGTCGCCATCCGCAGGACGGGCGGCGGCAAGATCGCCACCTGATCCCGCTTAACCGGCAAGCTCCGCGCGGTGCGCCTCGGCCATCTCGCCGAGACTTGTGAAGCGCACGTCGATCCGCGGCTGGCGCGGCGGCTGCTTGGTCGCGCCGAACCCCGGCTGATCGTGGCGCCGGTCGATCCAGCAGGTGGTGAGGCCGACGTCTTCGGCCGGAACATGGTCGTGGGTCAGGCTCTGAGCAGTGTGCAGGATGTCGTCCTTGGTCACACCGATTTTTGCCAGATGCTCGAGCAGATAGGCGAAATTGCGCGGATCGGGCTTGTAGGAGCCGATATCCTGGGCGGTGTAGACTGCATCGAACTCGACCCCGAGCTTGGCGTTGGAATGGGCGAAGCTCGCGCGGTCGACATT
>JBPCWF010000042.1:0-3713 GCA_051009775.1 Hyphomicrobiales bacterium
AGGCCGGCGCGATAGACTTCCGACAGATAGGCGGCATAGTGCAGGCCGATGGCGATCATGCCCGAAGTCCACGGCGACAGCCTGATGCCGAATTGCGGTCCGACATAGAACACGAAGAAGATCTGCAACACCAGCGGGGTCGACCGGATGAACTCGACGATTTCTCGCACGACCATCGTCACGAGGCGAATGCCGGTCCGCTGCGCCAACGCGAAGACCAGTCCGACCACCAGAGCGATGAGATAACCGAAGCCGGCGGCCATCAGCGTGTTGAGCGTTGCCCACAAGAGCCTGGGCATGATCTCGAAGGTGAAATCCCACTTCCAGTCGAACATGGCGCTCAAGCCCTCCCCATCTTGCGTGCCCAGGCTGTTTCGAACGCGCGCATGCCCGGCGCGACCACGAGCCGGGCCATGAGGTAGTAGATGATCAGCGCGGTGCCGAACGACTCCGCCGACAGATAGGTGACGCCGTTGATCTGCTTGGCTTCGAACATCAGGTCGGCGACCGATATGAGCGACACGAGCGCCGTGCCTTTCAGGAGTTCGATGAGCAAGTTGCCCCATGGCGGCAGCATGATGAGCAGCGCCTGCGGCAGAATGATCCGTGTCATGCGTTTGTAGGGCGACATATTGAGCGCGAGTGCGGCTTCATACTGGCCGCGCGGCACCGACTGGATCGCACCGCGCACCACTTCCGCGCCATAGGCGCCGAGATTCATGCCGACCGCGACGAAGCCCGCCGTGAACTTGTCGAACGTCACGCCGAACAGCGGCAGCACGAAGAATATCCAGTAGAGCTGGACCAGCAGCGACGTGCCCCGGAAGAACTCGATGTACACCGTAGCGGCGACCCGGACCGGGGCCGCGGGCGACAGTCGCATCAGCCCCATGGCGGCCGCCACCGCGATCGCCAGTAGCGCGGCCAGGATCGATTGCTGGACGGTCACGATCGCGCCGTCGACGAACCGCGATCCGTGAGTCTGAAGGAACTCCAGATAGTGCTGCATGTCGCATGTCCCCCCGGGGGCGCGGGCGCACCGCTCCGAAACGGCCCGGCGACGGGCCGCCTCGGAGCGTTACCGCGGCCTCGCCTCTCCCGCCGTCCGCCTAGCGGTTGGTGCAGGCAAACTCGGTGGTTGCGTCGCCGGGAAGTTGTTCCTTGCCGTAACCGTACTCGGCAACGGCCTTCATCATCCCGTCCGTGCCCAGATACTCGGCCTGTGCCTTGTTGTAGGCCTCAAGGAAATCCGTGTCGGACTTGCGGAAGCCGATGCCGACCCAGTTCTTGGTCCATTCAGGCAGTTTCCCCGGATCGGTGAGCTCGGCCTTGCCCTGGCTTTGATCGGCAAGGACCTTGCCGCCGAAATAGTTAGTGCCCACGGCGTCGGCACGGCCGGCCAGAAGGGCGGCCAGCATCTCGGTCGGTCCCGGCACCTGCATGATGCTGCCATCCGCGATGCCCTGCTTTTTCGCGACCTCGACAATATTGTAACCGGCTCCCGTCACGAGAATCGATGACGAGCTCTTTATGTCCTCATAGGTCTGGATCTTCTTCGGATTGCCTTTGGCAACGACGAACACGTCGCCGAAAACGCCTATGGGATTGGAGAAATCGACGTTCTCACAACGGCTCTTCAGGATGTACATGCCGCCGGTGATGATGTCGTAACGGTTGGCCTTGAGGCCCGGAATGAGTCCGCCCCAGTCGGTGACGACCGGTTCGATCTTCTCGATGCCCATCGCCTTCAACGTGCCGAGCACAATCGCGTTGACGAAACCTAAGGGCTTGTTGCCTTCTCCGGGATAGGCCCACGGCTGCTCATTGGCGAAGCCGATTCTGATGGTTTCGCCCGCCTTCGCCTTTTCAAGCAGGCTGGCGGCGAAGCTGCCGGTCGCCGCCGAAACGGCGAACGCTGCGGCCAAAACACCGCCGGCAAATATCTTCAGTGCTGATTTCATTTCATCCTCCCGTTCGTGAGACACCTCACGGTTCTCGGTGATCCCGGGCCTGCCGTTCTTGATGTTATGCAGGCCTGCGTTCAGGTCCGACTTGATGGGCACCGCGGACTGCCGGTGCCGGCCCGTTGCGTCAACGGGCCATGCGCGCCCCGACCTTTTCCAGGAAGCGCAATCCCTCGCACAATTCGTCGATTTCGATATATTCGTCGGGCTTGTGGGCGCGGAAAATGCTGCCCGGGCCGAACACCACGGTTGAATAGCCGGCATCGCTGAAATAGCCGCCGTCGGTTCCGAACGACACGACGCCCTCGCTGTTGAGGCCGGTGAGTTCCCGAACGAAGGCCACCGCCTCGGCGGCGTTCGCGTCGTCGAGCGCAGGCACCGGCGCCTCGGTGATCACCCGGATGTCCGACTGCGCATCGACCGCCTTCATTTCCGGCAACAGCTCCTCCAGAGCATAGCGCTCGATCTCCGCGATCACGGCGGCGCCATCCTCGCCCGGCATGGGTCGCAGCTCCCAGTCGAAGCTGCACCATCCGGCGGTCGCATTGCGCGCCGCACCGCCGGTGATGGTGCCGACGTTGAATGTCGCGTAGGGCGGATCGTAAGAAGAGCCCGCATAGGGAGCGGCTGAAAACGCACGGCCCATTTCCTCGATCTTCGAGATCAGCCGCACCGCATACAAAATTGCACTGACCCCTTTGCGCGGATCGCAGGAATGCACCTCCGCGCCGATGATCTCGGTGCGCATCTCATAGCCGCCCTTATGGCCGGAGATGATCTTCATTTCCGTCGGTTCACCGACAATGATGATGGCCGGTTTGAATGCCTTGCCGGCCATGTCCTCCAGGAGCACCGGCATACCGATGCCGCCGGTCTCCTCGTCAAAGGAAAACGCGATATGGATCGGCCGCTCCAGATCCAACGCCTTGAAGGCCGGCACGGCGCCCAGCACGCAGGCCAGAAAGCCCTTCATGTCGACGGCCCCGCGCCCGTAGAGGCGGCCGTCCCTGCGTGCGAGCTTGAACGGATCGCTCGTCCAGTCTTGTCCGTCGACCGCGACCACGTCGGTGTGACCGTTGAGCACGATCCCGCCGTCGACCTCGGGACCGAGCGTCGCGAACAGATTGGCGCGCTCGCCATCCTCATGCCAGCTAATCGAAGAGCTGATGCCGTGTTGTGAGAGGTAGTCGCTGATATAGCCGACAATATCGCCGTTCGGCCGGCCCGATACGCTCGGAAAGCTCACAAGTCGGTCGAGGATTTCGACCGTTCTGCCGACCGCGTCATCCATTGTCACCCCTCGTCCCACCGGGCACGGTACTCACCCAACGGCTCGAAGAGAAATACATATCATTGTTGTGCTCGTGAGTCTAAGAGTTCCGCATCACACGGTACCCTTGCCCTCTCGATCGATTGCAGACCGGCTGTTTTGAGGGGAGAATCGCGGAAAACTGATCATAGCAATCACACCCCATCGCCCGCATTTGCTCCAGAACTTCAAAAGTTATATATTTCTGGCTCTTTCAGCTGACGCCGGAGACAGGCAGAGCGGAGATCTAACACACGTGCAGACTGCGGGGACACACGAGGCGCCGATGGCCGCGGCGTCGCACGATGGGCGAAATTCGGAAGACCGCAGCCCGTGGCGCCGCCGGTTCAACCACATTCACGGCGCAGTGCGGGAACGCATCACGCTGCAGACCCACCCGCCTGGAACACGTCTCGACCTCGATCGCCTGGCCGAAGAAT
>JBPCWF010000043.1:0-3395 GCA_051009775.1 Hyphomicrobiales bacterium
GTGTCTACGTGCTGCCCTGCATCGCCGGCCATGTCGGCGCCGATGCCGCCGCGGTGGTGCTGTCGGAAGGCCCGCATCTGCAGGACGACAACTGGCTGATCGTCGATGTCGGCACCAATGCGGAGATTGTGCTCGGCAGCAAGGACCGGCTGCTTGCCTGCTCCTCGCCAACGGGGCCCGCCTTCGAGGGCGCCCAGATTTCCTGCGGCCAGCGCGCCGCGCCCGGCGCCATCGAGCGCCTGCGCATCGACCGCGAGACGCTGCAACCCCGTTTCCGGGTGATCGGCTCGGGCCTGTGGTCCGACGAGCCGGGCTTTGAGGAGGCGATCGCCCGCACCGGCGTCACCGGCATATGCGGCTCGGGCATCATCGAGGCGCTGGCGGAGATGTTTCTCGCCGGCATCATCAATCAGGACGGCGTGATCGACGGCGCCATGGCCGCGAAATGCCCGCTGGTCCAGCCCGAAGGACGCACCTTCTCCTACTTGATCCGGGACGGCGAGCCGGTCATCCGGGTGACCCAGAACGACGTGCGCCAGATCCAGCTCGCCAAGGGCGCGCTCTATGCCGGCGCGCAGCTCCTGATGGATCAGATGGGCGTCGAGAGCGTCGACCGGATCACGCTTGCCGGCGCCTTCGGCAGCCATATCGACGTCAAGTACGCCATGGTGCTGGGCATGATCCCCGACTGCGACCTCTCAAAGGTGGTGTCCGCCGGCAATGCCGCGAGCACCGGCGCCCGCATCGCGCTCCTGAACAGCGCGGCCCGCCGCGAGATCGAGCGCCTGGTGCGCGACATCGAGAAAGTCGAGACCGCAGTGGAGCCGAGGTTCCAGGAGCATTTCGTCGGCGCCATGGGCTTCCCGCATTCCTCCGCCCCGTTCCCCATGCTCGCCCGCGAAATCGACCTGCCCGCGCCGAAGGCGGCGAATGCGGGCGGTGAGGAGGGTGGCGGCCGCCGCCGCCGCAGACGCGAGAAGGCGTAGGGTTTTGCGGTCATCCCCAAACCCCTCGGCATTCGCGCGAAAGCGGGAATCCATTGGCCTTTGTCCATATGCAAATGGTTCTTTTGGCCTGGGTGGATCAAGGAGAGCTCCGCTCAATCCGAACCGCCATTAGATTCCCGCTTTCGCGGGAATGACGGTGTGGCTATTGCCCCGCCTTCACCAGCCACAGCTTGCCGAAATAGGCGACGCTCGAGGTCTTGGTGTCGTCTGAGTCGCAGAAGATGCCGATGAACGTGACGCGCGGCGTATCGCTGCGCTTCGAGGTCTCGCGGTAGAGCTTGAGGAGATCGATCCGCTCCTCGAACCACTTCCCCACATTCTCATTGCCGCCATTCGCCACGTAATGGGGAAAGTCGCCGATATATTTGTACTCGCCCGGCTTGAACAGCTTGTTGGCCCAGATGATCTCCATGAAGTGATCGCGGCCGTCACCGGTCTTGAACCCGAGGAACAGGCGGGCTGGGTGGTCGTCGCCCTCGACCGTGCGTTCGTCAAGCGGGCTCTCGATCGGCTTTTCCACGAGCCAGGTCCAGGCGAGCCCGGGATATGCCCCGAGATCGATGTCGGTGAAACGCCCGAAGATCGAGCCGCTGGCCTCGGTCGCGCATTTGAGCGCCGGAACGCCGTCCTTCGCCGTCTGGCTTATGGTCATGGCCGGCCGAGTCAGGAAGGTCCGGTGCCGCCAGCCGGCCGCCGGCGGATCGAGCGCGACCGGTTGCGAGAAGTCCATCACGGCAAGCTCCGATGCACCGTCCGCGACCAGCGGATTGACCGGCCGGTCGAGCCACCAGCGGTAGCCGAACGTAGCCCCGATGGCGATGGCCAGAACCGCGGCGACCGCGATAAGCCCTCGTATGATCTTGCGCCCCATGCGGTGTTTCGCCCGGGCTTACGTGAGAATCTGCCAGAAGATCACGAGCTGGGCGAAAAAGCCGACTGTGAAGGCCAGGGTTCGCGCATATGGCACGCCGGCAAAGAACACGACGGCATGCGCCACCCGCGCCCAGAAGAACACCGCCGCGGCGAGCGCGGTCGTGGCATCGGCCTGGCCTGCGACATGGGCGACCAGAACCAGGGCTGCGAAGGCCGGCAGGTTCTCCACCAGATTGATATGCGCGCGGTTGGCGCGCACCACCCAGTCCGGCAGCTCCGGCTGGGGCAGATGCCTGTAGTCCTCCGCCTTGAGCATCCCCTGGCTGGAGACAAGCCCCAGGATATAGGGGATCCAGAGCACGACGCAGAGCCCGGCGGTGAGCGTGAGATAGAACAGATCGGGTGACATGTTGGCTGCCCTCCAATGGTGATTCTGCGGACGATTGTACCATCATGTACAGGGCGCAACGCCTCCGCCTTCCGTCTCAGTTCACGTTGTCGTGTAGATGCGTCTTCCGGATCGGCCTTTTCCGCTTGGGCATGTTGATCGCGGCGACGCCAAGGACCGCCGCCGCGAGCCCGAAGCCGACAACGGGGGCGATCTGCTCGCCGAGCAGGACAACACCCAGAAGCACCCCGACACCGGCCCGAAAGACCCGGCGCTGCGCAAGGCGCGGGTCTGCTACAACCATCTCGCGGGTGAACTCGGGGTCCGGCTGCTGGACAGCCTCTCCACCCGGGGCCTTGTGATCGAAGACGGCGACATCCTCGACCTCACCGGTTCGGGCGAAGCCTTCGTCACCGGGTTCGGCATCGATATGGACGGCCTCAAGACCTCACGCCGTCCGCTGTGCAAGTCGTGCCTCGACTGGAGCGCCCGGCGCAGTCATCTCGCCGGTTCATTGGGCACGGCGTTCCTGCAGCGCTTCTACGAGCAGGGCTGGGCGAAGCGCGAGGACGGCACGCGGGTGGTGCGTTTCACCAAACGCGGTGAGGCTGAATTCCTCGAGCACTTCCCAGCCTAATTCCAGTGCGGACTCGGGAGGAGATGCGCGGGTCAAGCCCGCGCATGACGTCTTTTGGGTTTGCGGGAAGCCGCTGTGCATTCCGTCATACGCGGGCTTGACCCGCGTATCTCACGCGTTTCGGGCCAGTTCTGAGTGGGTTGCGGCGCACACAGCCTCAGAAATCCGTCGGCGCGCCGCCTTCCTCGCGCCGCTTCTCGACGAAGGTGTCGAGCTCCTCGGCGATCGCCGGATCGAGCGGCGGCGGCTCATACTCGCGCAGCGCCTGTTTGTAGACGTCGTTGGCCTTCTGCCAGGCGCGCGGCTTGCCGGCCTCGACCCAGCTTTCGAAATTGCGCCAGTCGGAGATGATCGGCGCGTAGAACGCGTCCTTGTAGCGTTCCTGGGTGTGGGCCGTGCCGAAGAAATGGCCGCCCGGGCCGACGTCCCGCATCGCCTCCATGCCGAGGCTCGCCTCGTCCACCTCGAGCGGTTGAAGGAACTGCGCGAC
>JBPCWF010000044.1:0-3516 GCA_051009775.1 Hyphomicrobiales bacterium
TGAGCTGCCGGTCCGCATCCGGCGGGCCCAGTTCTCTCCGCCTGATCGCGGTCAGCTCCGCGCGCTGGGCATCGAGCGCCGCCTGACCGACGCAGTTGGGTTCCAGATGGTCCGGCATGCGCACGCCTGCGGGCGCCACGCTGTTGCTGAAGATCGGGATGTCCCCGCCGTCGGGGCCCGGCCCGAGCTCATGGCCGTAGAGCGGCAGACCGGCTTCGAGCCTGAGCGAGTCTCTGGCGCCCAGGCCTGCGGCCTCAGCGCCGTTGTCGATCAGCGCCTGCCAGAACCGGACCGCATGGTCGGCCGGCGGAAACAGCTCGAAGCAGATCGCCTCGCCGGTATAACCGGTACGCGAGACGATGACCTCATAGCCGTCGGCCCGGGCGGTGCTCACCCGGTTGCGCTTGTTCTCCGGCAGCGCCGTCCTGGGCACCACCTGTTCCAGCACGTGTGACGCCTCCGGCCCCTGCAGGGACACCATGGCAAGCGTGTCGCTGATGTCATCCAGTGCGCAGTCGGCGCCGTTCTTCAGGCCCTGCAGCCAGTCCCAGTCCTTCTGCCGGTTGGACGCGTTGACCACCAGCAGGAAGCGTTCGGGCGCGAGCCTGTAGAGATAGGCGTCGTCGATGGCGCCGCCGGCTTCATTGGCGATGAACGTGTACTGCGCCTCGCCGACCTTGAGCGCGCGGGCATTGTTGGTGAGCGCGCGCATGAGAAAGGTCTCCGCGCCCGCGCCAGAGACCTCGAACCGGCCCATATGGGAGACGTCGAACAGGCCGGCGCGGCGCCGGGTCGCCAGATGCTCCTGGATCGCGCCCGCCTTGTACTGCACCGGCATGTCCCAGCCGGCGAAATCGACCATCTTGCCGCCATGGGCCACATGCCAGTCGTGCAAAACGGTTTTCTGGATCAGATCGGCCATGACTCACCTCCCACTGCATGTGGCTTGAGCCCCTTGCCGGGCGCCCCGGCATGAGGGCGGGCGCCGCACGAACGACAGCACACAGTAGGCTTGCGGTCAAATCGCCCGCACGGACGGTCTCAGGCGGCGTCGCGCCGCAATGGCTGGGACATGCAGTGAACGCCGCCGCCGGCATGCAGGAACATCGACATATCCGGGTCATAGACCGTGAAGCCCATGGCGCGCAGCTTGGTATTGAGGTCCGTGCTGGACGCGGGCGACAGGACCCGGTCATTGCCGAGCGACATGACGTTGCAGCCGAGATTGATCGTGTCCCTGAAGCTGACCGGCACGATCTCGATCTTTTTCGACTTGAGCCAGTCGACGATCTCCTCGTCGGTGGTATCGAGGCAGACCGCGGCGCATTTCTCCGCCAGCATGCAGACCATCAGAT
The DNA here is from genome assembly GCA_051009775.1 of Hyphomicrobiales bacterium. Taxonomy (GTDB): domain Bacteria; phylum Pseudomonadota; class Alphaproteobacteria; order Rhizobiales; family JAJFHB01; genus JBPCWF01. The sequence goes on from JBPCWF010000044.1 coordinate 1,356, forward strand.
CGATATGGACGTAGAAGGAATCGATCGGCGCGTACTTGATCTCCCAGCCTTCCTTCTCGAACCAGCCGCCGATCTCGCGTGCGGCGACCTCCTCACAGCGGAAACCGGTAAAGCCGATCAGGGCGCAGCCGGGCGCGATCATGTTGAAATCGCCGCCCTCGAAATTGCCGGCGCTCACCATGTCGTAGATCGGGATGCCGGCGCTCAGATAAAACCGCAGGCAGGACGCGTATTCGCCGCGCCGGCGCGGGTTGGCGAGCTGGCAGATGACCGCGCCATAGGGCGTCATGAAGCTCGAATCGCGGGCATAGACCTGATAGTTGGTGAGCTCATTCGGAGGCAGGAAATGGCAGGTGACACCGGCGCTCTCATAGGCGTCGACGATCTCCCTGTGCTGGCGGACGGCGAGCTGCTTGTCGAAGGCGAGGCCCTGACGCAGGGTCTCGCGCACAATCGAGCTGTAGGCGGCATTGTCCTCGCGCCAGTGGAAGGTTTCCGCAGGGCCCAGAAGGACGTCACGCAGCACGCCGTATTCGCATGTGGAGCCCCAATCCTCGAGCTCGGGCGTTCCGCCTGCCACCCTGCGCGCACGCAGTGGCATCGCACCGTTCTCCGCCATCTCAACCTCCCGCTTGTCGTTATCGGCCGCCATAGGGCGGGCGTGAGCTTATCGCCTGGTGTTCAGATTGAGAAGCCGGTTCGTGCGCCCGCGCGACGCCACCGGCACAGATTGCATCCCTGTGGGATTGCCCATCATTAAGTGTCCGAACATTAACCGTTTCTCAGAGAAGTTGACGCAAATTTTAGTCAAATATGTCAAAGCTGGGGAAATTCGTCGTATGCAGTGCCTTGAAGTTGCCTTGTCGAATCAACACATTAGTCGTACTGATAAATTGTCGAACGGATTTGAATCAAGTCATACTCTCAAGTCAGATTGTAAACCAATGCATTCCAGTACCCGCGTAGAGCCCTCCACCCTGGCCAGCACCGAAAGCAAGCCGTACGCAGGCAGCAGCCTGATGTTCCGTACCGTGCTTTTCGTCTCCATTCACCTGGTCTTCGTCGGAACCGGCCTGCTGCTCTACAGCACCTGAGCCGTCGACCCCCGGAACGTACCTCGCCGGTCGCCCGTGCGGCCGGGGCGTTGCAATGTTGCGCCCGGTAATGAACGCGGGCGCCCGCCGAAGCGTGATCCGCATCTGAACCGGGAACCCGCGCGCGGCGAGGGGGCAGCGCCGGACGGCGCGGACAAGACGCGGTGATTCTCCGCAGAGCACTCCATGGCCGACCTAATTTCGGCCATGTTTGAGCACTTTTTTGACATTTTCCAGAAATTGTTGCGTTTCGGCAACACCGGCCCGCAGCGGACGAACCTGATGCGCCCCGGTAACTCTCTGCCAAAACAGGGCTTTCTTGAATCTCCTTGGATTCCGGCTCTTTTTCAACTTTATGACAGTTAATTTCCTTCTGAGCACGAATCATTCGACTAGCCGCGCGTCAGAGGATAGTGTGTCTCTCAAGCAACAATCAGCGGGTTGCGGGGGCACTCGCTGGGGGAATAGAGGCCATTAAAATAGCACTGCTGGGCGGCGAAGCAGTGCACGGGATCGACGGAAACCTGAACGTCCCGGCCAACGTCCAGCATGCTCAACACGAGTTTTCCTTTGTCGGTGATATCGACGGTGCGATTGTCGATATCCATGGCGGCGAAGCCTAAGGGACGACGTCCGAGCCCTCCCCTCGGCGCAGCAACGCGGACGGCATGTGCAGCCGAAGCCGCGTTGTTTGCGCGTTTGAATTCCATCTCACTGGCCAATCCACGCGGCAACGGTTAAAGTAGCCGTTCGCGCACGTGCGGACCGCTCCGGGCGGCATGAACATGCCAAGCTCCGGGCGCGCACTTGTATTTTGTCATTTGTTCCCTATATGTTCCTTATGTCTGCTAAACTAAAGAAAGAAACCCCAGGTCCCGACGAGAAACAGCGCCGGTGCCTCATGTGTGATGATAAGTTCGTGAGTTCCTGGGCCGGCAACCGCGTCTGGGAGAGATGCCGGTCAAGCTCGCGCTGGCGCAACGGCTACTGACCGGTGCAAGCCAAGGCTCCTTAGAGAACGTACGCCGATCCTTCGGTTGCGTGTAACCGCACTTTCCTTGAACATG
>JBPCWF010000045.1:0-2664 GCA_051009775.1 Hyphomicrobiales bacterium
GCTTAATACGAGCTGTGTACAGCACGGCCAGAGGGGTCACAAGCCTTACGACTACTGCACGGTAAATGGATTCCGCACCGGACTTCCGACCGTCAAAGTCCCGCTGGCCATACGTCAAACCGACGAAGATCGGTCCGGACCAGAAGCATGTAAAACAGTTGGAGGAGTCGACCATGGCCTTGAAGTTCACCCGCCGGGATTTTCTCAAGACGACGGCCGCAGGCAGCATAGCAGCCGCGAGCCTGTCAGCTCCCTTCGTCAATCGGGGTTTCGCGGCCGATCCCCTTTCGATCGTCGACTGGGGCCCGCCCTGGATCGAAAACACCAAGAAGATCGCGGCCGCCTGGGGCAAGAGTGACATCAATTGGACCCTGCATTCCGGCGGCGCGGCTTCGATCCTGCCGAAGATCAAGGCGGCCTGGCCGAACCCACCCTATGACGTGGTCGACAATTGGAGTCCGGTCTTCCTCTCCATGATGCGTGAGGGCTGGGCCGAGACCGTGACGCTCGACGACTGTCCCAATCTCAAGGACATTCCCGAAGGCCTCATCACCAAGGACGCCGACGGCAACTGGAAGAACATTCCGCGCGGCTCGAGCGGCATCTTCTTCACCTACGCGCCGGCGAACTGCCCGATCGAGATCAAGACCATCGACGACCTGCTCGATCCCAAGCTCAAAGGTCAGATTCTGTGGCCCAACCCGACCCTGAACACGAACCTGCAGGTCGTCGCGCTGGCCAAGGCGCGCGGCGGCGACGAGTTCAACATGGAGCCGGGCTGGAAGTTTCTCGCCGAGCTTGCCAAGTCAGGAAATATCGGCCGGGTCTCGGCCAACACCTCCGATGTGATCACGTCTCTGGAAACCGGCGAAACTTCGGTCACTTTTGTCGATCAGGGCACGCTTGCCGGTGTGAAGGGCACCAAGCTGAAGCACCTCACAAAGGCCGATCCTTCGCTCAAGACCTTCATGTTCGTTTCGGGCTGGGTGGTGCTGTCGAGCTCCAAGAACAAGAAGCTCGCCTTCGATTTCGCCAACGAGACGATCAACAAGGCGAACAGCGAGCTCTACTACAAGGAAGTCGGCGAAGTGCCGGTCAACGGCACCGCGGAACACGGTATCGAACATCTGCGCTTCACGCCCGACGAGGTCACGAAATTCACCGTCATCCCCGACTGGGATCACCTCGGCAAGGAGCTCGACGGCTGGAACAAGCGCTTTGAGAAGGACATCGTGCCGAACCTCTAGCGATCGCTCAGGGAAGCGCCTGCCATGATCCGCGACGCGCACGGACCTATGACATACGCAGCCGGAGCGCGCCGTGAATTCACCGCGGCGTGCTCCGGCCGCCGGCACAGGCTATGAAACCCGGCCGCGGCGCAACGCTCCTCCTGGTCCCGGGGCTCGGCATCTTCCTGGCTTTCCTGGTGCTTCCCCTGGCCAATGTCGTGGAAGAAAGCTTCCGGCTGTTTGTGCCGGGACGCATCGGCGCGGCCAAGGATGCGCCCTATACGCTTTTCAACTACGCCGAACTGCTCGACGCATCCTATCTCTACTATTTCGTCGAAACGGCGCGGTTCGGTGTCATGTCCTCGGTCATCGCCCTTCTGCTTGCCTTCCCGATCGCCTATGCGGTGGCGCGGCAGCGCTCTGCACTGGTCCGCAAGGTCGCGGTCGGCGCCCTGATCGGCATGATGTTTCTCAGCACCCTGGTACGCGTCTATGCCCTGCAGCTCACGTTCGGGCCGACGGGAATCGCGAAGATTCTCGCCGGCATTCTCGGCGTTTCCATGAACGGGCGCTTTTACACTGAAATGGTCGTCGTCCTGGGCCTGCTTCACTATCTGGTGCCGATTTCGGCACTCACCCTCCTCGGCACCATACAGAACGTCAATCCGCGCCTCAGCGAGGCGGCTCAGGCGCTTGGCGCGCCGCGCTGGGTGTCGCACTTCACGGTCACCGTACCGCTCTGCGTGCCCGGGCTGCTGTCGGCCTTCCTGATCTCCTTCACGCTTTGCCTGTCGGCCTTCGTGGTGCCGATGATCCTGGGCAAGGGCAAGGTGCTGTTCGTCTCCAATCTGATCTATGCCCGCTTCAGCGAGATCGCGAACTATCCCAGCGGATCGGCGGTCTCGATTGTCATGCTGGTCCTGTCGCTGCTGATCATTTACGGCGTGACGCGCGTCGTCACCGCGCGCTGGATCAAGAGCTGAGGAGCCGAAGATGCACCGTCACGTCGACAATCTGGGCCAGGTGCTCGTCGTGGTTGCGATCGCCGCGACGATTGCCTTCCTGATCGCGCCGATTGTCGTCGCCATCATGATGTCGTTCGACGGGCGCAGCTATCTCGGCCGCTTTCCGCCGCCCGAATATTCCATCCGGTGGTACGCCAATTTCTTCTCAGACACCTATTATCTGACCGGCCTACGGACCAGCCTCATCCTGGCGGTGATCGCAACCACGGTGTCGACGCTGGCCGGCGTCAGCGCCGCGATCGTCCTCGACCGCTATGAGTTTCCCGGCAAACAGGCTTTGGAGACCCTGTTCCTGTCTCCGCTCGTCGTGCCCGCCGTCGTCATCGGCTTTGCGCTTCTCCTGTTCTTTGCCCTGATCGGCGTGTTTCAGGGTTTCCCGCGCCTGCTGGCCGGCCATATCATCATCACGT
>JBPCWF010000046.1:0-2574 GCA_051009775.1 Hyphomicrobiales bacterium
GCCCATGGTCATGCAGTGACCGGCCGAGCGTGACATGCACGCTTCGGCGTCCATGAACTCGCCCATCGACATCTGCCCGGCCTTGACCTCGGCGTCGAACTTCCACACGTGCGTGCCCGAGCCGATGTCTTCGCCGCGGAACTTGCCGTTGAGCATCGGTCCGCCCGAGACGACGGCCGTTGGCAGGTCGCAGCTCGCCGCGCCCATCAGCAGCGACGGCGTCGTCTTGTCGCAGCCGCACAGGAGCACCACGCCGTCGATCGGGTTGCCGCGGATCGACTCCTCGACGTCCATGCTCGCGAGGTTGCGAAACAGCATCGCCGTCGGGCGCAGGTTGGATTCACCGGTCGAAAAGACCGGGAACTCGAGCGGAAAACCGCCGGCCTCGTAGACGCCGCGCTTTACCCGCTCGGCCAGGATACGGAAATGCGCGTTGCAGGGGGTCAGCTCCGACCAGGTGTTGCAGATGCCGATCACCGGCCGGCCGTCGAACAGATGGTGCGGCAGGCCCTGGTTCTTCATCCAGCTGCGGTGATGGAATCCGTCCATGCCGGGCTTGCCGAACCATTCCTTTGACCGCAGGACCGGTTCGGCGCCTTTGCTTGCGTTTCCGGTTTTCTTCGGTGTTGTTTTCTTGTCTTTCTTCGCCATGATCCGCCCTCTGCAAACGCTCCGGTTCGAGCCACTTTAGGGGCGCTCCGCGGATTTGTCACAGTCTGCTTTTCATGCCGAATAATTGGGGTAACCGGCCGGATTTTTTGATCCCGATCAAGGTGCCGTCACGATTACCTGCTAGCGTCGATGGAAGAGCGACAGGTATGGCGGGCGACCAATTGAGTCACAGGATGCGGAGAAACGTCATGGCAGAAAAGACAGGTTCGGAACTTCCAATGCCCGCGGGGTTTGACGATATGGTCAAGCTCAACGGCAAGAATATGGAAGCCGTCGCCAAATCGTCCGGGATCGCCTTCGAGGGCATGACCAGGATGAGCGAGGAGTTGTTCCAGTTCGGCTTCCGGCGCCTGAGGGAAGACATGGGGCTAATGAGCAAGCTGGTCGGTTGCGGATCGCCGCAACAGGTGGCCGAAACGCAGATGGACTTCGTCGCCCGGATGGTGGCCGACTACAATGACGAGGCGCGCAGGCTGATGGACCTCGCCACCAACATTACCGAGGACACCTGCGCGGCAGCCGAGCAGGGATTGGCAACGTCCGGCGAGAAGCCCGCACGCAAGCGGGCTCGCTAAACGGCCACCGAGTGGCGAGCCCGGTCACGCTTGAGATAAGCGTCGAACTCGGCGCAAATCGCCCGAATGAACGGACGCCCGGCGGCGGTGACGCGGAAACCGTCATCGCCGCGGGCGATGAGGTCGTCATGCTCGTAGCCGTCCAGGTCGATTGATCCGCCGAGCAGGCACTCCGCGTTCTGCCCGAAGCGTGCCCTGAGCGCGCGCGACGACAGCGCAAGATCGCACATGAGACGCTCGATGACCCAACGGCGCATCTTGTCGTCCGGCCCGAGCGCTATGCCTCTGACGGTCGCCAGGCCCTTGTCCGCTACCCGGTTGCGGTAGTCGGAGATCGGCGCCGTGTTTTGGCAATAGCCCTGCGGCAAAGACCCAATCGCCGACGCGCCGAAACCCAGGAGCGCATCCGCCGCATCCGCCGTATAGCCCTGGAAATTGCGCCTCAGCGTGCCGTCCCGCGCTGCCTGCGCCAGAGTGTCTTCAGGCCGCGCGAAATGATCGAGGCCGATGGTCCGGTAGCCGGCGGCGGTCAAAAGCTCAGCTGCCCGGGAGGCCTGCGCGAACCGCTGACGCACGTCCGGCAAGGCCGCCTCGTCGATCATGGACTGATGGCGCTTCATCCAGGGCACGTGGCCATAGCCGAACAGCGCAATCCGATCGGGCGCGAGCGCGATCACCTGTTCGACCGTGCGCACGATCGTGTTCGTGGTCTGGTGCGGCAGGCCGTACATGATGTCCAGGTTGACGGCCGCGATGCCCGCATCGCGCAGCCAGGCGACCACCTGGCGGGTCTCCTCGAAAGACTGGCGCCGGTTGATCGCGCTTTGCACCTTCGGATCGAAATCCTGAACGCCGATGCTGGCGCGCGTCACGCCGACCTCGGCCAGGACCCGGATCCGTTCGGGATCGAACCCGCGCGGGTCGATCTCGACGGCGAACTCGGCCTGCGGGCCGACATTGAAATGTTCATAGGTTTTCATCGCCAGGCGTCTGATGTCTTCCGGCTCCAGGATGGTCGGCGAGCCGCCGCCCCAGTGAATATGGTTTACCCGCGGGCCGGACGGCAGGGCCTCCGACACCTGCGCGATTTCATCGTGGAGCGACGGCAGGTAAGCCGCCACCGGGTCGTAGCGACGTGTCATCTTGGTGTGGCAGCCGCAGAACCAGCACAGCGTGTCGCAATAGGGAATATGGAAGTAAAGCGACAGGATTCCCGCCGGATCGGCGGTTTCGAGCCATTGGGCGTAATCCGTCCCGCTCACCCCGTCGTGGAAATGGGGCGCCGTCGGATAGCTTGTGTAACGCGGCACCGGGCTTGAGTATTTGT
>JBPCWF010000047.1:0-4005 GCA_051009775.1 Hyphomicrobiales bacterium
AGCGCTCCAGCCTGGCCGGCTTGCGGTCCGGTTTCTGCGCCGGAGATGGCGAGATCGTCGCCAGTTTCCTTAAATTCCGCAATCTCGCGGCGCCGCAGCTGCCGTTTCCGGTTCAGGCCGCGTCCGCTGCGGCCTGGCGCGACGAAGATCATGTGCGTGAAAACCGTGCGCTTTATCAGGCAAAAATTAAGATTGCGGCGGATATTCTGTCCGGACAGTTCGGATTCTACGCGCCTCCGGGCGGGTTTTTCCTGTGGCTCGACATGGCCGCCCATGGCGGCGGCGAAGCCGCGGCAAAGACCGCGTGGCGCAAGGCCGGCATTCGTGTGCTGCCCGGCACCTACCTCGCGCGCGAGGAGGCGGGCAGCGGTGACGGCTATGACAGATATGTCCGCGTCGCGCTTGTGCACGACGTGACGAAGACCGAGCAGGCTTTGGGGAGATTTGCGGCAGCGTTTGCCGCGGCTGGGTGAAAAGGGAACCTGTTCCAATGGCGCGATCGAGACGAGCAAGAGCCGACGATTCCGCGATCCCCGCGGGTCTCAAGCGCTTTCTCGGCAACCGGATGTTCGAGATCATGGGGCTGACGCTCCTGGTCCTGACGGTTTGCGTCGCGCTCAGTCTTGCCACCTGGTCGGTCGACGATCCCAGCCTCAACTATGCGGTCGCCAAGGATCCGAGGAACCTGCTCGGCTATCCCGGCGCCGTTATTGCCGATCTCCTCATGCAGATGTTCGGCCTCGGCGTGATCGGCCTGGTCGTTCCCATGATCGCCTGGAGCACCCGCTGGCTCGGCCACGGAGAAATCGGCAAGCCGTTCAAGCGCGCCCTGAGCTGCCTGCTCGGAGCCGCCGCCCTTGCGGGCTTTATGTCGGTCTTCACCGTACCGTCGAGCTGGCCGCTGCCGACCGGGCTCGGCGGCGTTCTGGGCGACATGGTCGCCGGTCCGCTCTTGCTCCTGTTCCACATTTTCCTCGGCAGCGGCTTCGCAGCGGTCATCTCCGGTATCGTACTGTTGAGCGTCGGCACGAGCCTTGTCTTGTTCGGCTGCGGCTTCACCTCCAACGAGCTGGTCATGTCGGCCCAGCTGTTTGGCGAGCAGGTGGCCGAAGTCGCTTCGCGGGTGCTCGGCCGGTTCGCCCATATCGCCCTGTCGGTCGCCGGCACGGTGATTCGCATCGTCAACCTGTTCAAACGCACAAAGGCCAAGCGCAAACGCGCGGCCTGGGCGAAACCCGAAACCGCGGAGCCCGGAGAAAGTCTGGGCGACCGCTGGCGCGATCTGCTGGCCTCCCTGTTCGATCCGGTCGAGGAAGCCGTGGCCGCGCCCGTGGTCAGCCGTGTCGAACCGCATTTCGGCCCGGGTGAGGCGGTCGGCGAAATGCCGGATGAACCTCCGCTTCCAGCCAATGACGACCGCGATGAGGACTGGGACCTGCCGGAACCCAAGCTGCGCATAACCCGTTCGACAAAAGAGATCCGGGAGGCAACGTCCGGCGGCCGCAAGGTCGCCGCCAAGGGCGATGCCTTCGCCCTGCCGCCCCTGGCCCTGCTGGCCCAGGCGCCCGCCCGCGCGGTCGCTAAGCAGGTCTCGGATGCGACGCTCGCAGAGAACGCCCGCATTCTTGAGGGCGTGCTCGAGGATTTCGGCGTGCGCGGCGATATCATCAATGTCAGGCCCGGCCCGGTCGTGACGCTGTATGAGCTGGAGCCGGCGCCGGGCATCAAATCGTCACGCGTTATCGGGCTTGCCGACGACATCGCCCGCTCCATGAGCGCGGTCTCCGCGCGCGTCGCGGTCGTGCCCGGACGCAATGTGATCGGCATCGAGCTTCCGAATGCTCATAGAGAGACCGTCTATTTGCGCGAGCTGCTGGCCTCGGAGGATTTCGCCGAGACCCGGTCGGACCTGACCCTGGCGCTCGGCAAGGATATCGGCGGTCAGCCGATCCTCTCCGATCTCGCCCGGATGCCCCATCTGCTGATCGCCGGCACCACCGGTTCGGGCAAGTCGGTCGGCATCAATACAATGATCCTGTCGCTCCTGTTCCGCCTGCCGCCGGACCGCTGCAAGCTGATCCTGATCGACCCAAAGATGCTGGAGCTGTCGGTATATGACGGCATCCCCCACCTCCTCGCCCCGGTCGTGACCGAGCCCAAGAAGGCCGTGGTCGCGCTCAAATGGACGGTGCGCGAGATGGAGGACCGCTACCGCAAGATGTCCAAGATCGGCGTACGCAATGTCCACGGCTACAATCAGCGCATTTCCCAGGCGCTGGAGAAGGGCGAGGTGCTGACCCGCAGCGTCCATACCGGCTATGACCCGAACTCCGGCGAGCCGATCTATGAAGACGAGGAAATGGATCTTGAGATGATGCCGTTCATCGTCGTCATTATCGACGAGATGGCGGATCTCATGATGGTCGCGGGCAAGGACATCGAAGGCGCCGTGCAGCGGCTGGCACAAATGGCCCGTGCCGCCGGCATACACATGGTGACGGCGACCCAGCGGCCGAGCGTCGATGTCATCACCGGCACGATCAAGGCGAACTTCCCGACCCGGATCAGCTTCCAGGTCACCTCCAAGATCGACAGCCGCACGATCCTGGGCGAGCAGGGCGCCGAGCAGCTGCTCGGCCAGGGCGACATGCTCTACATGGCCGGCGGCGGCCGCATATCGCGCATTCACGCCCCCTTCGTATCGGATGAAGAGGTCGAGAAGATCGTCAAGTATCTCAAAAAGCAGGGCGCGCCCGAATATCTCGAAGCGGTCACCGAGGAGTCCGACGACGGCGGCGAGATGATGCCGGGCGCGGACGGCATGGCTTCGTCCGGCAACGAACTCTACGACCAGGCCGTTGCCATCGTGATTCGTGACAAGAAGGCTTCAACCAGCTATATCCAGCGTCGTCTTTCGATCGGCTACAACCGTGCCGCGTCACTGATCGAGAAGATGGAGCAGGAGGGTGTCATATCGCCCGCCAATCACGCCGGAAAACGGGAGATTCTGGTTGGCGGTGACGATCCCTAGGAATTCAGCTAGAAAAGGGTCGCGTGGCCGATTCGATTGAGCCGCGCCGGCGCTATGGACCCAAAGTGGTCACAAAGCGAGTTTAGAGCAGCAAGCATGATGAAACTTTCAAGCGTTACGACATTTGCGCACAGCCGGACCGTCCGCATCGCGGGCGCGGCCTGTTTGCTGCTTGCCGGTCTTGCTGTTTGGGGATCCGGTGGCGCCGAGGCAGCCAAGGAAGCCAAACTGTCGGCCAACGAGAAGGCCGCGATCCAGAAGATCACGACCTACTTCAACAATTTCCAGTTCTTGCACGGCGAGTTCGTTCAGCGCGGCCCGAGCGGCCACATCTCCCAGGGCGTGTTCTATATGAGCAAGCCCGGCAGGCTGCGGTTCGAATACTCACCGCCCAACCCGTTTCTGGTCGTCGCCGACGGTTCTTACGTGATCGTGCAGGACCGGCGCATGAAACGGGCCGACCATTATCCGCTCTCGGTCACGCCCCTGCGGCTGGTCCTGTCGGAGAAAATCGATCTCCTGAACGAGGCCAAGATCATCCATTTCTACCAGGACCCTTCGGTCATGTCGCTGACCCTTGAGGACAAGGACCAGTGGGTGCCCGGCCAGTTGACCCTGGTGTTCGACAACAAGGACTTCTCGCTGCAGCAGTGGGTGATCATCGACGGTCAAGGCAACCGCACGACGATCTACCTGACCAAGCTTGAGTCGAAGAACAAGCCGGATCCGGAGCTGTTCAAGATCGTTCTGCCGCGCGAGATCGAGTCCAATACCAACAAATAGGCGGGTCCGGCGCTGCCGGGTCGTTTAACCGCCTGCCGGTTAGATTAAACTTTCTTAACATTCACAAAAAAGTTGGCCCGGTTGATTGAAATCCGCCGGGTCGTCTCCCATTTAATCATCATAGATGAATCACCGGATCACTCGGCCTTATTGCCCCCCGCTCGAACGGCCACCGGTGATCTAAGGCGCCG
>JBPCWF010000048.1:0-5027 GCA_051009775.1 Hyphomicrobiales bacterium
GAAGGGGCTTGAGACGTTCGAACAGGCCGGGGTCGCCGCCGACCATGATCGAGAGCGTGCCGTCCAGCGCGGCCACGGCGGTGCGGGTCACCGGCGCATCGGCGAACGCGATGCCGCGGCGCTCAAGCCCGGCGCCGACCTTGCGGGCGGTGGCGACCGGGCAGGTGCTGAGATCGGCCACCACGAGGTCCGGCTTGCCATGGTCGGCGATGCCGTCCGGGCCCAGGCACACTTCCTCCACTTCGGGCCGCCCGGGCAGGGACAGAAGCACCAGGTCGCACTCGGCTGCCAGTTCCGCGACCGACCGGCCCGCGGTCACCCCGACATCGGCCAGGTTCTCCATGGGCTCGCTGCGGATGTCGAAGCCCATTATGCGCGCATCCGTCTTGGCCTTGAGATTGCGGCACATGGGCTCACCCATCACCCCCAATCCGATAAAGCCGATGGTCTGAAAGCCGGTCATTTGTTTCCTCGCCCGGTGTCGTCCTTTAAGCTCCTGCGCAAACTGACATCTGCCGGAGCTGCGCGAAAGGGGAAAGACGGTGAGCGATCACGACCAGTGGGACGTCTATGCGGTCAAATACGCGGCCATGGCCGAACGCCGTCGGACCGACAATTTCATCACGCCGCCCGATCCCCATGATGGACGCATGCCGATCGACTATTTCGTCTGGGCGGTGACCAACGGGACCCGGACCTTCGTGGTCGACACCGGGTTCGATGCGGCCGAGGCCGAAAAGCGCGGCAGGTCCCTTCTGCGCGGCCCCAACGAAGGGCTTGCCATGATCGGCGTCGATGCGGCGGCCATCGAGGACGTGATCGTCACCCACCTGCATTACGACCATATCGGCGGCCACGACATGTTTCCGGCCGCGACCTATCACCTGCAGGAGACCGAGATGCAATTTGCCACCGGTCCCCATATGTGCAGCCATGCCATCAACCATCCGTTCACCGCCGATCACGTGGCGGCCATGGTGCACCGGGTGTTCGAGGGGCGGGTCAGCTTCGTTTCCGGCGACCGCGAACTCGCGCCGGGGCTGACGGTGCATCTTGTCGGCGGCCACAGCATGGGCCTGCAGATCGTGCGCGTGAAGACCCGGCGCGGCTGGGTCGTGCTGGCCTCCGATGCGAGCCACTTCTACGAGAACATGGAAGCCGCCGCGCCGTTCCCCATCGTGTTCAACATGGGCGACATGGTGCGCGGCTGGCAGCGCCTGCGCGACCTGGCGGGCAGCCCGGCGCATATCGTTCCGGGACACGATCCCCTGGTGCTGGACCGCTATCCGGCAGTTTCCGCGGACCTGGACGGCATCGCGGTCAGGCTCGATGCGGAGCCGCGGGCCTGAGGCTACTTGACGATGACCAGGTTGGCGTCCGCCAGGTGGGCGACCTTCTGCGAGACGCTGCCCTGGACAATGCCGGACAGCGCGCCGAGGCCGCGGCTGCCGAGGACGATCATGTCGGCACCTTTTTCCTTGGCCGCCTCGAGAATGGCTTCGGCCGGGGTGGCGTTCTCCCGAAGCACCGCTTCGACATGCGCAACGCCCTTCTCCGCAGCCCGGGCCTTGGCCTTGTTGAGCAGGCCCTGACCGATCACCCTGAGCATGATCTCGCTGGCTTCGGTCTGGCGGCGGATGAACATGCCGATGCCGGCGCGGTCCCAGCTGCCGAGCTGTTCTTCCGAAGCCAGGTGCGGATATTGGTGCAGTTCGGTGGCATATTCCGCTTCGACCATCTGGCTTTCCTGCGGCGTGACCTTGCGCGGCTCGGCCACGTGCATCAGGATCAGGTTGGCGTCGAACTTCGCCGCCAGGTCCGAGGCCATGTCGACCGCCCGCCTGCCGTGGTCGGACCCGTCGGTCGCGGCAATGATGGTGTGCATGATCACCTCCATGTCATGATGAACCTGTGAACGCTAACCGGCCTTGGCGCCGGACGGCTTTGACTCAGGTCAACAGGGGGGTGCCGGTCGCGTTGAATGCGGCCATTTGAGCGAAATCAAAGACGCCGCCGGGCAATCGCCGCAGATTTGCGCTATCTGGAGTTTAAACAATGCAGAAAGGGAGAGTGCCAATGCGCATGGCAGACGTTCACGACTTCGCCCGCCAGTTGCTGGAAGCCCATGGCGACAAGGCGGAAGCGGAAGCACAGCACCGCGCCCAGAAGGCGGAGCAGGAGAACGACAAGCAGCAGGCGGAAGACTGGCATCGGGTGCGCGCCGCGATCCGCGAGATGCGCGGCTCGCACGTCAGCTAGAGCCCCGCCTTTCGTCGAAGACTGCGGCCGTCAGGTGGTCTGAGTCACCGCGACTGTGATCGCCAGGTCGTCGAGCAGGCTTTGCCAGCTCTTGCTGCCCAGACCCTCGACAGTGCGTGTCTGGACCCGCTCCCAGTGCGGAAGCGCTTCCTTGATCGTGCGCAGCCCTTCGGTGGACAGCGATAGCCTGCGGACCCGCCGGTCGCGCTCGGCGCTTTCCGCGATCAGGCCGCGGTCGATCAGAGGTTTGAGATTTCGTGTCAGGGTGGTGCGGTCCATGACCAGCTTTTCGGCAAGCTCGGTCAGCTTCGCCTCGCCCAGCTCATGGAGCGTGGACAGCAGGGTGAACTGAGTGGCCTTGAGGCCGACCGGTGCAAGGGCGGCATCGTAGAGCTGGGTGATGACACGGGTCGCCATCCGAAGGTTCGCGCAGGTGCACAGCGCAATGTCCTTCGTCCGGTCCGGAGGGGTGTTCTGTTTCTGGAAAAACATATCTCAGTGCATATGCACTGAGAGGGTGATTCGTCAAGAATGTGGCGAAACTGTGCACAGATTATGTCCGGCCGTCCGCTTCCCATCCTGCCGGAAACCCCCTAGCTTCGGGCCACAGTCCCATATCAGGTTTTACCCGAGGCGAGGGCACGATGACCAAGCTCGAACACGAACACACCGTCGAGGCGATCACCGAACGGCTGGCCCGGGACCACAGGCCGAATTACCTGCGGGACTGGATTTATGGCGGCATCGACGGCGCCGTCACCACCTTCGCCATCGTCGCCGGCGTGGTCGGTGCAAACCTGTCGCACAACGTCATCATCGTGCTCGGTCTGGCCAATCTCCTGGCCGACGGTTTCTCCATGGCGGCGGGAAACTACAGCGGCACCAAAGCAGAGGTCGACGACCTGAAGCGGCTCAAGATGATCGAGCGGAAGCATATCAAGCATGCGCCGGACGGCGAACGCGAGGAGATCCGCCAGATTCTCATGACCAAGGGCCTGGCAGGCGATGCGCTGGAGGACGCAGTCGCGGCGATCACTGCCGACGAGGAACGCTGGATCAACACCATGCTGGTCGAGGAATACGGCGTCACGCTCAATTCCAGATCGCCGATCCGCGCGGCGCTCAGCACCTTTGCCGCCTTCTTCATGTGTGGCGCCGTGCCTCTGGTGCCGTTCCTCGTCTATCTCGACAACGCCTTCGCGCTGGCGATCGGGCTCACCGCGATCGTGTTCTTCGCCATCGGGTCGGCCAAGAGCCGCTGGTCGCTCGCTTCGTGGTGGTGGTCCGGCATGGAGACGCTGGTGATCGGGCTGGTCGCCGCGGCGGTCGCCTATACCATCGGCTTTGCGCTCAAGGGACTGGTTTAGACCGGCAGATGCTCATAGAGCTCGGGATCTTCCAGATGCGCGAACTCGACGTCGAGGGTCGCCTTGCCGTCGTCGCTGACCAGAAGGGCGAAAGGCCGATGGTCCTTGGTGTCCTCCACCGTTCCGGTGACGACCCAGATCCTGTCGTGCTCGCCGATGCGGCGGTAACGCTGACCGATGAATATGTCCGACATGACATCGTCCCTTAGCCGTGGTTTGTTACCCCCGCAATATATCTAGCCGACCGGCGGATATCAGGGCTTGACCTGAATCAACGCACCGGTGACTCGTCCGGCACATGTTCGGAACAACAAAACGAATAGGGGAATTCGGCATGAGGACCAAACGGATTGCCGTAGTGGTGGTGGCAGCCATCTGCGGGTTTGCAGCGACGGGCGGCGCCTCGGCAGGCGATGCGTCCGCAGGCCGCGCCATGGCCCAGAAGCTGTGCGCGCGCTGTCATGCCATCGGCCCGGTCGGCGACAGCCCGGTCCCGGAGGCGCCGCCATTGCGCACCCTGTCGGCGAAATATCCCATCGACAGCCTTGCGGAGGCCTTTGCCGAGGGCATCGTGGTCGGACATCCGTCCATGCCGGAGTTCAAATTCGAACCGGACGCGATCGACGCCCTGCTGGCCTATCTGGACAGCATCCAACCCGAATAGAGCGGTTTCATCTCCCACTGGCCACGGCGGCGATTCGCGCGTATGTGAAGAAAGCCGCGCACATGGGAGGTAGCCATGAAAATCACGTCCATACGCGTCTTCCAGGTCGACCTGCCGCTCAAGGAAGGCCGGTATGCCTGGGCCGACGGAAAATACGTCGATATGTTCGATTCCACCGTGGTCGAGATCGAGACCGACGATGGTGCGCGCGGCTATGGCGAGGTGTGTCCGCTCGGTCCGTTCTATCTGCCGGCATTCGGGCCGGGCGCGCGGGCCGGCATCGTGGAACTGGCGCCGCACCTGCTCGGATGCGACCCGACCGAGATCGGCGTCGTCAACGACCTCATGGACAAGGCGCTGCTCGGCCACCCTTATGCCAAATCGGCAATCGACATGGCGTGCTGGGATCTCCTCGGCAAGCGCGCGGGCATGGCGGTATGCGACCTGATGGGCGGGCGCCAGGGCGACCAAGTCGCGCTCTACCGCGCGATCAGCCAGGAGGCGCCCGAGCAGATGGCGGCCAAGATCGCCGGATACCGTGGTGAGGGCTACACCAAGTTCCAGCTCAAGGTCGGCGGCGATCCGGACGTGGATATCGAGCGGATCCGGGCTGCCCGCGAGGTTCTCGACAAGGGCGAGGTGCTGGTCGCCGACGCCAATACCGGCTGGCTGATGCATGAAGCGGCGCGGGTGGTCGATGCGGTGGCGGATCTCGACGTCTATATCGAGCAGCCGTG
>JBPCWF010000049.1:0-4912 GCA_051009775.1 Hyphomicrobiales bacterium
GGCTGAAGCACCTCAAGATCGAACTGAGCGTTCCCATGAGCTTTTTGGTCGCGGCGGCGTTCGGCGTGGCCATCGCCTTCATCGGCTATCTCCTGATTCAGCGGATCAAGATCGACGAGGAAGCGGATAAGGACTTCCACTATGCCAGCGTGGAAAAAGTGTTCGTGCCCATGATGCTGTTCACGGCGTGCGGCATGGCCTTCGCGCATGGTTCCAACGATGTCGCCAACGGCGTTGGCCCGATGGCCGCGGTCGTCGGCCTTGTCCAGTCGGGCGGCGAAGTGGCGCAGAAATCCGAGCTGCCGATCTGGATTCTGGTCATCGGCGGTGTCGGTATCGTGGTCGGCCTTGCGACCTTCGGCTACAGGGTGATGCGGACCATCGGGTCCAAGATCACCGAGTTGACGCCGACGCGCGGGTTCTGCGCGACCATGGCGGCGGCAACGACAGTGGTGTTGGCATCGCGCACGGGCATGCCGGTTTCGACCACGCATATCGCCGTCGGCGGTGTCATCGGCGTCGGCATGGCGCGGGGCATCGGCGCGCTCGATCTGCGCGTGATCGGCGGCATCATCATGTCGTGGATCATCACCCTGCCGATCGGCGGAGTTCTCGCCGCCCTGTTCTATTTCACGCTGCGCGGCATGTTCGCCGGCTGACCGGAACACTGGACACAACGGTTACGGACGCCGTCACATTGATGCCCCCGCCATCGCGCGGGGGCATTTTTGTGCCCGGAAGGCTCCGGCGCGATGCCCGAACACCGCAGCATGGTGTGAGACCGGTTACTCCGCCTGATCTTCCGTATTCGCGCCTTTGTTGAGCAATGCCAAGGCCGGTTCGGGTATGAACTCCAGCGGTGTCATCTGGCCGCCGGACATCACCATCGCGGCCACCCGATGGGGATGGGCGGAATAAACGACGTGATGCCCCACGATGTCCCCGACATTGAGCCACACGGTTTCTTCCGATGACAATGGCGTGTGGCCGACTACCAGCGGCGCGTGTTTGGGCAGGTCCAGGGTCTTGCGGAAACGCTTGACGCTTCCCTTGCCGTATCCGGCCGGCCGGTTTCCCTGGCGCAACCGGTTCCATACCAGTTCGTATTGGATGCCCGGATAGCGCTGAATGTTTACCAGAGTGTTGCGATTGACCCTGGAGCGGACAGGCGCGCCATGACACGCGGCGAACCCGTTTCCCTGGACGACAAACGCCAGGCCGGCGAACAGGGTCTCGATCTCTGCGACATAGTCCTTGCCGCGCCGTTTTTTCAGAAGCTTGCGGAAAAGTATGCCTTGCGGAACGCCGCCCTTGCCGACATCGGGCGAAAAACTCTCGTGATTGCCATGAATGTAGAAAACGTTCTCGGGGAAGCGCAGCTTCAGCATGGAAAACAGGTCCAGTATGAAAATGGACGAGTCCATGTCCTCCAGTTCGCCCGCCTCCTGGCTGTGAATCAGATCGCCCAAAAAGACCAGGCACGCCTCGCCGCGTTCCAGCGCGGCCAACAGGCCGCCCTCCGTGATGATCCGCAGAATGTTGTCCGCCCGTGCGTGAATATCGCCCAGGAGCACAACCGTCATATCGTCCGGGAACTGAATGATGCCGCCCGGGACCCCTTCGTCGTCCAGCTCACGGTAAACCTCCTTCGCGAAGATGCCATTGACGTCGCGAATGATGTCCAGTGCCTCGTCGTCGTCGAAGGGGGTCAAGGGGCGTCCAAGGACCTCCGGCAGGCGCAAGAGGTTTTCACGTCGCGCCGCCCACACGGCGGTGAGGTCGTCAATGGTGCACAGGGCTGTTCGCCTGTCCAGGTCAAGCGGCTGAATTGTCAGCTCGCCCTTGTGGTTGGAAATCCTGACATGACGGTCGGCAACCGAACCGTTCAAGCCGAAGATGTTTTCCTGCACCTCGTCGGTGCGGCCCAGCAGGACGCTGTCGCCCGGGCCGATGCGCATGAACCTTGGAACGTCCGTGTAGAACCCGCCGCCGGCGTGGACGATCCATTCCAGGGTACCGTCGGCCTCATCTCCGGTGATGGGAAGATCGGGATGAAACTGGAGCGCCACTTTCCCCAGCGTCAGCTCGAATGGCTGGCCGTCCCAGTCGATCCGGACGGTCGTGTCCAAATTTACCGGTACCGAAGTCGGGGTCACCAACTCTCCGTCCGGCATGTGCTTGAACAACCTGCCGATCCGCCCGAACAGCGACGGCTTCTCCGCCGGCTCCGCGAGGAGCGGTGGGGCAACATTCCCGGTTTCGGCGTCGGCTTCTGTTGTCATAGCTTTGGCGCGTTCTTGCATTCAAGGATCTTCATCGGCATGCCTTCGCGTTCCACGCGCAGGTAGACGTGCATTCCGGAGATCCAGAAATACCAGGCGATGGTACGATAAAAACTGACCTGACAGGTGACTATTTCGGGCGTGATGCGCCGATCATGCGGAAACAGGCCGGTCTTTGCCCGCCGAAGCCGGTCCTTATATATGATGTCCGCCGCAGGCAGAATGAACTCAAAGGCATAGAGCGTGCGCCAGTCGGTTCCGAAGAACCAGGTCTTTGTCGGCGGGATCTGGAGCCGCCGGAAGTCCATTTCCAGGCTATCGCAGTTGTTCAGCCACTCGTCGTCGAGAACCGTAAGCGCCTCCTGATGCCCCTTGAACGGAGCGCCGAGATGAACTTCGCGCGGCCTGAAGGTGAGCGCCTGAACCCGCCACCAGTTGGGTATGGACAGATCGAGATAACCTTCATAGGGCCAGCCGCGCATTTTTCCCACGAGTGTGCTCTTTCCGGAACCGGGCGGGCCGGTGATCAGGAACTGGCGGAACTGGGGCTCTTCGGGGAACTTGACCCCATTGATGTCTTGCAGATCCTCGATTGGCTCAAGAATCAGGTCTTCGGCGGCAATCATTACGTCTGCCTACAGGGAAAACAGTGCCAATGGAATACGTTACGGTCCGGTGAGACGGTTGTCGCATCCGGGAACTCGGCGGGGTGCAGGCGCGCGGCGGGACGATCAGCGTGTCGTGCGCCGGGCGATGGCCCTGGGCCTGAGCAGTTTCTTGCTCCGGGCCTCATGATGGCGCCGCTCGGCTGCGTCGATCATCGCCTGATGGCTTCCGCGCTCGATGTCCGGGTTCCTGGGCTGCCGCTGCGTGTAGCCTCCCTCGGAGTTCATGTCCCAGGCGTTGCGCCGGTCGTTCAGCTGCAGCTCCAGGCAGTCGCGCAACTGCTCGCGCATGTGCTCGTCCTCGACGGCGACGATGACTTCGGCGCGGCTTTCCAGGTTGCGCATCATGAGATCGGCGGACCCGATGTAGAACTCCTCGTCTCCGCCGTTTCGGAAGTAATAGATGCGCGCGTGTTCAAGAAACCTTCCGACGACGCTGACCACCTTAATGTTGTCCGACAGCCCGGCGATCCCCGGCCTCAGACGGCAGGTATCGCGGACAATCAGCTCGACCTTGACGCCGACGCGCGACGCCCGGTAGAGCGCCTCGGTGATATGCGGATCTTCCAGTGCGTTTGTCTTCAGCCGGATCAAGCCGCGCGACCGCGGTGAGTTCTTGGAGATTTCCCGGTCGATCTTGTTGAGCAACTGGTCCTTCATGTTGCGCGGCGACACGAGGATCTTCGTGTACCGACGGTACGGCTGGCAACCCGACGTCAGGAAGTTGAAGAATTCGACCAGATCGGTGCCGATGTCCTGGTCGCAGGTCAGCATTCCGAAATCCACGTAGAGGCGCGCCGTTCCGGCGTGATAATTGCCGGTGCCGATATGGGCATAGTGGCACAGGCCGTTGTAGTCCCGGCGGATCACCAGGACGAGCTTGGAATGGGTCTTTAGGCCGACCACGCCATAGGTGACGTGGATGCCGGCCTCCTCCATCCGGGTCGCCCAGTTGATGTTGGCGGCTTCATCGAACCGGGCCTTGAGCTCGACCGCGACGGCGACCTGCTTGCCATTACGGGCCGCTTCGATCAGGTGGTCGACGATGCCGGTGCCCTCCGTCGTGCGGTAGAGGGTCATCTTGATCGCCATCACCTTGGGGTCATGGCACGCCTCACGAACAAAGCGGACGACCGAGGTGTTGAACGATTCATAGGGATGATGAAGCAGGAACGGGCCCTTGTTGCGAATGGCGTGAAAAATGTTGGGCTCGCCTTCAAGATCCACATTGTCGATGGGATGATGGTCCGGATCGTGCAGTTCGGCGATCTGAATGAACGCGATTTCGAACAGGTCCCGCATACCGAGCATGACGTCGCTCTCGAAGACGTCTTCGTCTTCGTCGAGGCCGAGCTCGGCGGCCAGCATGCCGCGATGCAACGGTTCGACGCCTTCCGTCGTCTCGAGACGAACGATGGGGGCGAACTTGCGGTCCCGGACTTCGCTCTCGATCATTTCGAGCAGATCGTCGGCGGCATCCTCTTCGCGCTCGGTATTGGCGTTGCGCGTTACCCGGAACACCTCGCATGTCATCACTTCGACGTCCGGGAACAGGACATCGAGATTGTTGGCCATGACGTCTTCCAGCGGGACGAACCTGTTGGAAGAATCGACGCGGATGAACCGCGGCACGGCGTTGCCTGTCGGGACCTTGACGCGCGCCATGATGGGCGCCACTTCGCCCGGCGCCCGCAATGTGACCAGCAGGTTCAGCGACAGGTTGGAAATATGCGGAAACGGATGTGCCGGATCCATGGCGAGCGGTGTGACCAGCGGAAATATGTTTTCCAGATAGTACGCCCGCACGCCGGCCTGTTCCTCTTCAAGCAGATCGGTATAGTCGGAAATCGCGATGTCGTACTTCTGCAGTTGCTCCTTGAGATCGAGAAACACCTTTCTCGCCGTCGATTGAAGGTCACGAACGATGGCAATGGAGTCGTGGATCTGGACCTGAGGGCTGCGGCC
>JBPCWF010000050.1:0-2632 GCA_051009775.1 Hyphomicrobiales bacterium
CCCGGCTCGGTGACATGTTGAAGCGAATCAGGGGCCGCATTATTCATCGCTCTCTGGAGGCGGTGTCGCCGCTGGCGGTGCCGGTCATGCTTGAGATCGGCAAGGAGCCGGTCTATGGCGATGCCAACGAGGCGCTGCTGCAGGAGGCAGCCGACGATCTGATCGAGGAGGCCATGCGGCTTGTCTAAGCTGACACCGGTGCGCGGCGAGCGGGGCACGAAGGAACCGGAAGGCAGGCTGAAGGTCTTTGGCCTGGATCTGGTGCCCGACGTGTCGGGCGCTCTGTTCCTGCCCGAACACCAGGCCCTGATCGTTGCCGACCTGCATTTCGAGAAGGGCTCGGCCTTTGCCGCCCGCGGCGTCCACCTGCCGCCCTATGACACGCGCTCCACATTGTTTCAGCTCAGGCGTCTGGTGGAGCGATACCGGCCGTCGACCGTGGTCGCGCTCGGCGACAGCTTCCATGACGGCGGCGCCGGCGCGCGCATCGCCCCGGACGACGCCCGTGACATCCGGGCGCTCACCGGGCTTGCCCGCTGGATCTGGATCACCGGCAATCACGATCCCGAACCGCCCGACGATCTGGGCGGCGAGATCCAAGACAGTTTCGATCTGGGTCCTCTGCTGCTGCGCCATATCCCGCGGCCCGCGCCCGCCACCGGCGAGATCGCCGGCCATCTGCATCCGGTCGCCGCCGTCGTCACCCGCGGCCGCCGTCTGCGCCGGCGCTGTTTTGCGACCGACGGCGCGCGCCTCGTCATGCCCGCCTTCGGCGCCTTCACCGGCGGTCTCAACGTCCGCGCAAGCGCCTGCAAAGGCATTTTCGAAGACGGCAGGTTCGTCGCCTGGATGATCGGCCGCGACCGGGTCTACCCGGTGTCGAGCCGGAAGCTCCTGCCCGGCGACTGACGTGCGGGGTGGGTTTTACGGCACCGCAATCAGGCCGCGGTCGACCACGATCCTGGCCAGGATCACCAGCAGGAACAGCACCATCGGCAGCAGGAACTGGACTCGCAGCCTGCCGTACCAGGCGGGCAGGCGACCGGCCTGCGCCGCCAGGAGATCCAGGAAGGCCGAGATCAGCACGCCGGCGAGCAGCATGGCGGCGCCGACAAGGGGAGAGGGGATCAGCGCGGCCCAGCCCGCAAGCGGCAGCAGGATGGCAATGGTGTAATCCTGCGCCGTGGCCCGCGCGCCCTCCTGCACGAAGGCGAAGCCGCACCTGACGCCGCCGAGGAAGCCGAGGGTCAGGGCTTGATAGGCGATCGACAGCCGGATCCACAGTTCCGCATTTTCGGCGAACCACGCAAGTCCGGCGAACCACGGCAGCAGCGACACGTTGAGGAGCCCGAGGACCCATGCTGCCCTGGGTGTGTCGCGGCCGCCCTCAAGGGACTGGGACAGGGCTTCGAACATGAGATCGGGTCAATCGAGGATCCGGCCCTGTCCGCAGCGCGGCACCGGGCGCCCACCGTCGGCGAGCGCCACCACCATGACCAGCTCATCGGCGCGCGGCGCATCGGGCACGCATATGGTCATGGCGTCGAAATGATCGAACGACCAGGCATTGTCCTTGTGGCCGAGCGGGACATCGAGCGTGGCGCCCGCGGCGGCCACCTTGGCGGCCGACGGGATCAGCGCCTCGCCGCCGCCGATCGGATCGCGCATCGGTTTGCCGAGCTTGGGATGGAGCAGGGCATGGCCGTTCTCCAGATCGCAATTGACGCCGACCAGCGCGGCCTTACCGTAGCTCACCACCGGGTTTGGGATCAGCGGCAGGAGCTCGCCCATCAACAGCTCGCCGAGCTCCGCGCCCGCGTCGAACAGGCGGGAAAGGTCGTCCTCGAAGCGGCCGGCGAACGGATTGACGAACACGGCCGCCCCGGCCGCGCGGGTAACCGGTTCGGCGCTCGCCTTGCCGCCCTCGCCGAGAATGCGTTCCTTGAAGGTCACGACTTTGCGGATGTCCATGAGATCCCTTCTTTTCCCTTGATCCACCGGTTGGCGCCGAGCCTAGCAAATTGCACGGCCCGCATCCAATGCCGCTCGCGCGGGCCCGGACGATCGGCACACAAAAAAAGCCCCGGGCCCGATCCCGGGTCCGGAGCTTGGAAACTGGCGGCAGATCAGCTTGAGGTGGTTTCGCGCAGACGCTGCAGCAGGCTCGGCGTCACATGGCCGGTTTCGGACATGCCCTTGGCCTTCTGGAACCGCCGGACCGCCTGGCGGGTGCGGGCGCCGATGATGCCGTCGGGCGTGCCGACCACATAGCCCAGCTTGTTGAGCATCTGCTGCGCCTCGGCGATCATCTCGCCGGTGCTGAACAGGGCGAGCTCGTCGGTGCCGTCCTGCTTGGCCCAGCCTTTTGCCGGCGGCGTCACCACATTGGCGCGCTTGTCGGTCGCCTGCGGCGCCCAGTTCTCGACGTCGAGCTTTGCCCGGACAAGCTGATCGGCGGGCAGGCGGGTTTCGAGCCCGGTCTTGCGCGTCGCGGCGTCGGCATCACCCTGTCTGGCGGCGAGCGCGAACCATTTATAGGCCTGCGTCATGTCGTTCGGGACGCCGAGGCCGCGCTCATGCAGGATGCCGAGATTGTACTGGCTGTCCTTGAGGCCGAGCTCCGCGGCGTTGC
>JBPCWF010000051.1:0-4217 GCA_051009775.1 Hyphomicrobiales bacterium
GCAGCGCCGCCTAGCCTGACTGCCAGCTGAACGGCGCGAAGTGACCGTTGTTCTGTCCAGTGTCGTCATCCCAATCGCTGCCGAAGGCGTGCATATGGCTGTGGGTCGCCCGCGCCAGCGCCAGGCGGGAGTTCGCCGGATGCAATGTGTTCTCAATCACGATCGGCTGGTTTTCGTCCATAACGCTGGCGACACCCGTCAAACCCTGCTCCAGCATGCCCGGGACCGAGATGCTGCAGGTCATGCCGTTCTTTTCGAAGCTGATCGGCTTGAGCTCCATGCCCGCGAAGTTCCCGATCAGGGGGCCGAGCGCCGCCATCGGACCGCCGGCCTGGCCGGATGCAATTGCGCCGATCGCCTGCTGCTGCGCTTCGTCGGCCCGGTCGTCGACGATCAGGCCGACGGTCCAGTTGCCGTCGGCCATGACGCCCGGCGTATGGGCGGCGACCACGAATGTCAGATCGTCGAGCGCGACCTCGCCGAACTTGCCCTTGGTGACGTGGAACACGATTGCCACCTTGCATTCACCATGGGTCGGCGGCGCCGCCATGTTGGACGGCAGGCAGGGACACAGGAAGTCGCAATTGCATGTTTCGAAATACTCGCCTTCGACATGCCAGTCTGTTTCTGTCATCGGGCCTCTCCCTGTGAAAACGCGAACCTGAAGCCATCAGCCTAGGCCGTGGCTTCGGTCCAGACAACACGGAAAGCCGGGCTGCGCCCCGATCAGCTTCCCCGGCCCTGCGCCAGCAGCGCCACCGCCCGGCGCGTCTGGCGGCCGAAGGCGCCGTCGATATCGCCGTCATAGACGCCGGCGTCGCGCATGAGGACCTGCAACGCCTTGCGGAATTCCGGGCTCCATTCCTCGGCATTCTGGCGCATCTGGTAGATGCTCGACTTGTTGCCCTTCCTGATCGCGTCAAGAATGTAGCGCGCAGCGCGCTCGGGATCGCGCTCGACCCCCACGCCCAAGTCGAGCAGGTCGCCGTACAGGTAGTGACCGCGCGCGCTGCCCAGTTCCGCGCCTTTGAGGTACCAGCGCGCCGCCTGCTTTGAGTCCTTGGGGTAGCCCCAGCCCTCGAAATTGAACTCGCCGATGTTCACCGCCGCCATGGGATAGCCCAGATCCGCGGCACGCTCGAACCACTCCTTGGCATCGGCATACTCCTTGGCCGCGGCATAGGACCGGCCCATCTGGTAAATGAAGCGCGGCTCGTCCGGATAGGACTTGAGCGCCTTGCGGCACGCGGTTTTGCCGCGCTCCGCGGCCATCAGCTCGAGATGGACGCCCTTGGCCCGGCGCAGCTCGTCTTCGGGATGCCCTGCAATCCTGTCGCACAGCTGCACCGGCGGCGAATCGTCCTGCGCCACGGCAGCGGCATCTTCCGCGCCATCCGCCGATGCTGCAGCCTGGTCGGTATCAGTATCTGTATCCGTATCGGACGCAGTGTCCTGCTCGGGCGCCGGCGGCACTTCCGTCGGTTCCTTTTCGGCCTGTTCCGTATCTGTCTGCCCGGTTTCGGCCGGCTTCGGGGCGGCGGCAGCTTTCTTCAACTTGTTGATCTTGATCCTGGCGAGCCCGGCGAAGGTGCCGTCCGGGAACTGCTTGAGATATTCCTCGAACTCTCTGATGTCCTCGCTGTCCTTGACCGATTGCCAGAAAACGACCTCGATCGCCGCCGCGTCGCTGACCTCTTCGTCCTCACCGGCAACAGCATCCTTTTCCGCTTCCGGGGCGTCGGTCTGGTTTTCGGCCTGGTTGTCATCGGGCGCGGCCTCTTCCGTCACACTCTCCGTCGCTTCGGCTTCGGAAACGCCATTGGCGCCATCGGCGTCGGTGCTTTGCGCCAGTATGATGGCGGCATCAGACAGGTCATGGCTGCCGCATCCCGGCTCCAGAGCGGCGGCAACCGGCGTCTGGCCGCTCAACAGCACCTGAGCACTCACGGATGGCTGGCACGCCTCGGCTCCGGCGCCGGATACAAAAGGCGCCAACGCAACTACCCAACACAACTTACGCATCATCAACCTCGTCATCCCGTTTCATCGGCTCCAGCCCTCTTCTGCAGCCGATACGATGAGACAGCCCACCTGCCCGGTCAGAACCGGGACTATAGGCCGTGCGCAGCGGTCTGACCACGGGTATCGATGCTCTAGACGGATGCGGGACAGGTTCAACGCCCTTTCCGTCTCAGTTCACCATCGGCCGCCGCGCGTCGCAGTCCAACCACGGAGCCGCCCGTTCCACGGCCGCGGCAAGCTGGAACACCCGGTGATCGTCGAAGCTCCGGCTCACGACCTGCACACTCGTGGGCAGTCCGTTCGCGGCGCGGCCGGCCGGTATGGACAAGACCGGCAGCCGGCTGAGCATGTTGAAGGGATGGGTCATCACCCAATCGAAATCCGTCGTCACGGCCCGGCCTTCGATCGTCACCGTTTCCCACGGTTTGGCGTCCGCGCGCACCTCATGGGTCGCAACCGTGGGGCAGATGAAGGCGTGATAGCGCTCCAGGAGCGGCGCCATGGTGCGGTACATTCCCGCTGCGCATTCATAGGTCGCAAGGAAGGCTTCCGCATCCGAGGTTCCGGCCCGCCTGGCGTAGAAGACGTTGTAATCGCAGAGCCGGTCGCCATGCGCCTCGTGGTTGCGCGCAAGCTCGCGCCCGAACAGATGATCGAGATAGGTCGCCGCCGCAACGGTCACCTCCGGGCCCCAGCCGATATCGACCTCTTCCACCACCGCGCCAAGGTCGCGAAGCAGAGCCGCGGTCTCGTGGAGCGCCTGTCTGACCTCGGGCGCGACGGCGAAGAACCCGAGATCGGGCGAACAGGCGACGCGCCAGCCCTTGATGCCGTCAAAGTCCGCCGGCAGACGGATTTCCTCGCGA
Source organism: Hyphomicrobiales bacterium (assembly GCA_051009775.1). GTDB lineage: Bacteria > Pseudomonadota > Alphaproteobacteria > Rhizobiales > JAJFHB01 > JBPCWF01. The sequence goes on from JBPCWF010000051.1 coordinate 2,889, forward strand.
AGCGTCGCGATGTCGTCGGGATGCGGCCCCGACATCGCATTGGTCATCAGTGCGCAGTCGGCCACGGTCTGCGCCAGGGGTCCGGTCTGGCAGTAGAAATCGAGATTGAACGGCGGGCTGCCGGGGATGCGGCCGTAGGGCGGCTTGTAGCCGACCACGCCGCAACAGGCGGCCGGCACGCGGATCGAGCCTGCGATGTCGGATCCGGTCGCCAGGGTGGCCATGCCGGCCCCGAGGCTCGCACCCGACCCGCCGGACGAGCCGCCGGATGTGAAGTCCGGGTTCCACGGCGTACCGGTGACGCCGAACAGCTTGCTGCAGGTAACCCCCGCGCTGCAGAATTCCGGCGTGGTGGTCTTGGCGATGACGATGGCGCCGGCATCCATGAGGCGCCGGTTGGTCGGGCATGTCGCGGCCGCCACATCATGCTCATGCAGGAGCGACCCGTGGGTCGTGCGTTTGCCTTCGAGATCGTGGCTGTCCTTGACCGCAAGCGTCAGCCCTTCGAGCGGGCGCAGGCGGCCGTCGCTCTTGCCGTATGTCGCCTCAGCGGCCCGGGCCAGATCCAGCGCCTCATCGAAATAGCTGTCCGTAAAGGCGTTGAGCCTGGTCTCGACGGCTTCGGCACGGCGGATCTGCGCCTCCAACACATCGACCGGCGAGAGCTTTCGGGCGCGGAACAGCTCCAGCGCCCGGTGCCCCGGCAGGTAGCAGAGATCCAGATCGTCCACGAGACACTCCCGCAGCGTTGGGTGCCGTGCGTCGGGGCGGCAAGACGCCCTGCCGCCCCGCTCGTTCACGCCAGGCTCAGCCGCCGGACTGCACGTCGGCGAACAGGCCCTGGTACTTCTTCTCGATCGCCGGATCGAGCGACTTGAAGAACAGGCTGGCGTTCAGCACCGCGACCGGATCGGAGATGCCGAGATCGGCCAGCTTCTTCGCGTCGGCCTTTTCGTAGGCCTTCAGGTTGGTCGAGCCATAGCCGTAGTTCTCCATCAGCCACGCACCCGACTCCGCCGACGTCCAGGCGTCGATCAGATCGTAAGCCGCCGCCTCGTCCTTGACGTTCTTGTGCATGGTGAAGCCGGCGATCCAGGTGAACATGCGCTCCTTCGGCACCATGTAACCGACATCGAGCCCCTGCTTCTTGAGGTTCACAAGCGACGCGTTCCAGCCATAGGCCGCGACCACTTCGCCCGACGCCATGGCCTGCTCGAGCTGTGTCGCGTCCGACCAGTACATCCGCAGGAGGTCGCGCTGCTTGGACGCCAGCTTCTTGACTTCCACCAGCTGCTCGTCGCTCAGGGTGTAGATGTTGTCATATCCAAG
>JBPCWF010000052.1:0-5934 GCA_051009775.1 Hyphomicrobiales bacterium
TGATCCCCAAGGAGCATTAGCCATGGCCGGATTGAGCCTGATCGAAACCAATGTCCATGATGTCAGCGTGGAGGGACGGCGCATGCTGTTCCACATCCCGACCACCAGTCTTTTCGAGATGGACGAGGTGTCGGGCGCGGTGCTCGATCTGTTCCGGGAAGAGCCGGTGGTGACACCGTCGATTGCGCGCAACGCATTCGAAGCCCGGTTCCAGTCCGAACAGGTGGTCGATGCAATGGACAGTTTCATCGGCCTCGACATCGTGCGTGACAGTGCGGCACCTGCCGTGGCGCTCAAGCCGGTTGCTGTCGAGAACTTCCCGCTCTCGACCATGGTGCTCACCGTCAATACCGGCTGCAATCTCTCCTGCACCTACTGCTACAAGGAAGACCTGACCACGCCCGACAAGGGCGAGAAGATGGAGTTCGATACCGCGGTCAAGGCGTTCGAGGTGCTGCTCGAGCAATCGGGCGACCGGGAGCGGGTCAATCTGGTGTTCTTCGGCGGTGAGCCGCTGACCAACCTGCCGCTGATCAAGCGCATGGTGGACTATGCGGGCGCGCGCGGCCGTGAGGTCGGCAAGACCATCGATTTCAGCCTGACCACCAACGCCACCCTGCTGACGCCGGATATCGTGGACTACCTGGACCAGCACCGGTTCGGCATTACGGTGAGCATGGACGGGCCGAAAGCTCTGCACGACAAGAACCGTGTGACCGTCGGCGGCAAGGGCTCCTACGACGTGGTAGCCAAGAAGGCGCGCATGCTGCTTGAGCGTTACCGCTCGCGGCCGGTCGGCGCCCGGGTGACCCTGACCAGGGGCGTCACCGATGTGGTGCTGATTCATCACCACCTCAAGAACGAGCTCGGATTCTTCGAGGTCGGGTTCTCGCCGGTGACTTCGGGCGATATCTCCGCCTACAACCTGTCGCCGGAAGAGCTCCACAGGGTATTCACCGGTATGAAGGTGTTGGGCGAGCTCTACGTCCAGGCGGCGCTCGAAGGCCGCAATACCGGCTTCTCCAACATGCATCAGCTGATGACCGATCTGACCGAAGGCACCAAGAAGGCGGTGCCATGCGGTGCGGGCGTGGGCATGCTGGCGGCCGACAAGGACGGCGGGCTCAATCTCTGCCACCGCTTCACCGGCTCCGAGCTGCCGACCTTCGGCGACGTCGACACCGGCATCGATGCGGAACGGCTGGGCGCCTTTGTCGAGCAGGCGCAGGACAAGGCGGCGCGCGCCTGCGGCTCCTGCCGCATCCGCAATGTCTGCGCCGGCGGCTGCTATCACGAATCCTACGCCCGCTACGAGGATCCGCATTCGCCGGTCTGGCACTATTGCGATCTCATGCGGGACTGGGTCGATTTCGGCATTGCCGCCTATACGCGGATCATGACCCACAACCCGGAATTTCTTAAGCGCCACGTCGAACCACGGAGGGCCAGCGCATGAAACACCTGAAACCCATGAATGCCAAGGCGGAGCTTTACGAGAAAGCCGCCGAGGAAGGCCGCGAGGAGGAAGTCCAGCTGATGCAGACCATGGCGGGCTGCACGGCGACGCTCGATCCCGGCTGGGAAGTCGACGCCTTCGGCGGCGTCGCGGCGCTCTGCCAGCCGATGGAAGCGGATCTCTACGGTTGCTCGGACCCGTGCTGGTGGCCGGCGCAGGTGGCGGACACGCTCAACACATATCCCGACTGGAACAACGCCGCGCCCGCGGCCCACAAGGATTGGCGCAAACTGCAGTCGGTTTATCCGGAAGAAAGCTGAGCGTGCGCATTCGGTACGCGAGTTAGAACAAACCCTAGAAATCAGGGGAGGAGACGTCATGGGCAGATTTGTGAACGCATTCCGTGGAACTTTGTTGGGGGCCGCCTTTGCGCTGACCGCCCTGTCCGGATCTGCCGAAGCCAAGGACTATCTCCTGACCGGTATAAAGCCCGACAAGCTGGTGCTGGTGGATGCGGAGAGCCGCAAGGTCGAACGGGTCTACGAGGTGCCGAACTCGAAACCTGGCCTCGGCGTCATCACGCCTTCGCCTGACGGCAAGGTCGCCTATGCGCTGGTCAACCGATGGGAGAGCGTTTCCGGGATCGATCTGGACAGCGGCAAGGAAGTGTTCCGCGCCGACATGTCGAGCGGCGAGGAGCGGGTCAAGTCAGTTTTGGGCATGGACGTCTCACCAGATGGATCAGAGCTCGCGGTGTTCCAGTCGCCGGTCAAGCTGATGCCGGGCGAGTTCGAGATTCAGCCGACCCGCATCGCCATCTACGACACTTCGTCGGGCATTAACGCAAAACCGATGCGGGTGATCCCTGCACCGCGCCAGGTCACATTGGTGACGTACTCGACTGACGGCTCGAGGCTTTACCTGCTCGGCCGGTCGGTCCATGTCGTCGATGCCAAGACCGGCGACATCCTGGAGACCCACAAGACACAAGGCTGGGACCGGCCGAACTTCCATAACCCGGACGTGCTCGATGTGTGGAGCCAGTGGGAACAGGCCGCCACACTGTCCACGCCCTATTACACGGTGCGCAAGGACAAGGCCCTCGACGACCCGGAGGCCTATGTCACCGGCATTCTGACGGTTGATCTGAACAGCGGTGAGTTCACCATCAAGGATGTCGAGAACACCGCCGTGTTCTATTTCTCCTCCGTGGTCAATCCAGTGCGCCGGAACGAGGTCTATGGCGTTTACAACACGCTCGCCAAGTTCGATCTGAATACCGCGGACACCATGAAGTCGGTAAAGTCGATCAGCCTCGATCACAGCTATTACGCGATCAACGTTTCGAGCGACGGCAAAGAGCTCTATATCGGCGGCACGCTCGGGGATATCGCGGTCTATTCGACCGAAACGCTTGAGCGGACCGGTACGATCAAAATGCCCGGCGACGCGAACATGGGCATCGCGGCCCTGCGCGTCATCAAGCGGTAGGGCGCCCGTCGGCCATTGACCGGAGGCGGGGACCAGCAGGCGGCGGTTTCAGGAGAGGACCGTGCTGCCGGTTCCGCGCCGGATGCGCAAGTCTACCGCTGGCTTTTCGGCTTTCTCAGGCCGCACCGGCTGCGGCTGGCAGCAGTATTCGCCATTTCGCTCGCCGCCAGCCTGCTGGCGCTGGCCCAGCCCTATCTCACCAAGTTCCTGATCGACGACGGGCTGCTCGCGCGCAACATGCCGGTGATCCTCACGATCTGCGGGGTGATGCTCGCCGCCGGTCTGGCGGGCGCGGTGCTGAGCGGGTTCAACCGCTGGCACTACATCACCGCGTCGAGCCGCATCCTGTTTGCGCTCCGCGCCCATGTCTACGGCCATCTTCAGCGGCTCTCGCCCGGCTACTTCGCCCGCTCACGGACCGGCGACCTGATGGCCCGGATCGACGGCGATATCGCGGAAGTGCAGCGTTTCACGGTGGACTCCGCGCTCGCGCTGCTCAGCGGCGCGATCGGGCTGGTCGGCGCGCTTGTGCTGATGATCAGCCTGAGCTGGAAACTTTCGCTGCTGGCGTTCATCCTGCTGCCGCTCCAGGTCGCCTTCCTGCGCGCCATGCGGCCCCGGATCGAGGCCATGACCCGGACCCTGCGCGAGCGTTCGAGCGACGTCTCGTCCTTCCTGATCGAAAGTCTGGGCGCCATGAAGTTCATCCAGTCGGTCGGCGCGGAGGCGCGCGAGGCAGAGCAGCTCGACCGCCTGCAGGACGGCTACTTCCACAACCCGCAGCGCCTGCAGATTACCCAGTTCTTCACCCCCACGACGCCCAGTCTGCTGACCCTCATGAGCACGGTGATCGTGTTCGCGGGCGGCGGCTATCTGGTCATCACGGATGCCCTGACGCTCGGCACGCTGGTGGCGTTCACCGCCTATCTGGCGCGCGCGACGGGCCCGGTGAACACGCTGCTCGGCCTCTATGTGGCGTTGAGGCGCGCCCGGGTCTCGCTTGTGCGCGTCCTTGAGATCACCGAGGCGGCGCCCCATGTGTTGCCGCCGGCCCGGCCGCGGGACCTGCCCGCCGCGGCATCGTGCGACCTTGCGCTGGAGGGCGTGACCTTCGCCTATCCGGGCATCGACGACCCGGTGCTGCGCGATGTCAGCGCCGAGATACCCTCCGGCGCCAAGGTCTCGGTGACCGGTGCGTCGGGTGCGGGCAAGACCACGCTGATCGACCTCATGCAGCGCCATTTCGATCCGCAAGCGGGCCGTATCCTGCTCGGTGGCACCGACCTGAGGGACCTGCCGCTCAGCGACCTGCGCCGCCGGGTCGCGGTGGTTGCCCAGGACACGGTCCTGTTCTCCGGCAGCCTGATCGAGAATGTCCGTTACGCCGCGCCTGGAGCGACACCGGACGATGTCATAAAAGCGATCCGGTCGGCCCGGGTCGACAGTTTCGCCAAGGCGCTGCCCGAGGGTTACGACACCGAGGTCGGCAGCCGGGGCACCATATTGTCCGGCGGCCAGCGCCAGCGCGTCGCCATTGCCCGCGCGCTCCTGCAGGACCCTCTGGTCCTGGTGCTCGACGAGGCGACGACCGGCGTCGATCCTGACACCGAAGCACAGATCGCCGGCGCCATCGACACCCTGTTCCACGACCGTACCCGCATCGTCATCAGCCATCACACGGCGATCGCGGATGACGCCTCGCTCGCCTTCGACCTGGCGGGCGGCCGGTTGCGGGAACTGCCGCCGGAAGCGGCCAGGGCGCGCGGGCAATGACGGATCCGGTCGTCGTCGGCATCATCGACAGCGGCGCGCATCCCCGCCAGCTCGGCCTGCTGCAGGCCATGCGCCGGTTCTCCGCGGGGCCCGCGGGCCATGTCGAGGCGTTCGATGATGCCTGCGACCGGGTCGGCCATGGCACGGAGACCGTCGACATCGTTCTTCAGGCGGAACCGCCGCCCGGGCTGATGGTCGCCCAGGTGTTCGACGACGCCCTGACCACCAGCGCGCTTAGGGTTTCAGCCGCGCTCGACTGGCTGGCCGGCGAGGGCGCCCGGCTGATCAATATGAGCCTGGGCCTCGCTCATGACCGCGATGTGCTCAGGCAGGCCTGCGCGCGTGCGCACGGGGCGGGCGCGATCCTGGTTGCGTCGGCGCCGGCCAGAGGCGGGCCGGTCTACCCCGCGGCCTACGACCGGGTGGTTTCGGTCACCGGCGATGCGCGCTGCGCTGTGGGCGAGGTCTCCGACCTGCTCGGCCGTCAGGCGGATTTCGGCACCTTTGGCGGTGCGCCCTCGGGCCCCCAGGTCCGCGCCGGCGCCAGTGTTGCGGCGGCGCAGTTCACCACGCTTGCCGCCGCCTATCTGGCGGTGCATGGCAACGCAGATGCGGGTGCGCTCAAGGAACATTTCCGTGCGCGGGCGGACTATCACGGGCCCGAACGGCGCGGTGCGGTCTCTGGCGATGGTTGAACGGTTCGAGCGGCATATGGCTGTGGCCGCACTGGTGGTGTTTCCGGCCGCGGTGGGCCTTGGCGTGCTCGGGCCGTGGCCGGCGCGCGGGCTTCTGGTGCTGGCGCTTGCCTGTGCCGTGGCCGGTCTGTGCGCGGAGCGCTGGCGCCGGGTTGGCTGCCGGGCTTCGCTGGTGCTCGCGGGCGCGGGGCTGGCGTGTCTCGCCTGGCACCTCGCCGTCGATCATTTCGGCTATCGCTATGTCTGGCTCCTGAGCGCGCCGGAACTTCCGCTCCACCTCAAGCTCGCCAATGTCTGGGGCGGGGACGAGGGGACGCTCCTGCTCCTGGCGGTCATGGCGCTCGGCTTCGCGGACCGGCTGTCGCGGCGGCCGGGATGGGCCGGGCCCGGTGCGCTTGCCATCGCCTGCGCATTTCTGGTGGGCGCCCTGATCTGGGATCCGTTCGCCGCCACCCCGCCGGAGCTTCTGGCCGAGGCGCCGTCGCGCGGCATGAACGCCCATCTGATGAGCGTCTGGAT
>JBPCWF010000053.1:0-2729 GCA_051009775.1 Hyphomicrobiales bacterium
GTCTGCGCGGCCGCGACGTCGGCGCGTTCGATGCGATCATTGTCGCGGGCTCGGTTCACCAGAAGCGCCATCAGGAATCGCTCGTCGCCTTTGCCCTCGCGCACCTGGCAGATCTGGAGGCGAAGCCGTCGGCGTTTCTGTCCGTAAGTCTGTCGGCAGCCCTCAAGGACGGCGAGCAGGACTGCGTCGATTATGTCGAGGACTTCGTCGAGAAAAGCGGATGGCGTCCCTCTAACCTCCTCATGGTGCCCGGCGCTGTGCGATACTCGGAGTATGACTTCTTCATGGAGCAGATCATACGGCACGTCGTGATCCAGGGACGTGAGTCGAAAGACTTCAAGGAAGACTACGAACTGACCGACTGGGAGGCGCTCGGCACCTTTGTCGACGAATTCATCGACAAGGCCGGGGCGTAATCTGCAGCCCGCCGCCACGTTGCTGCTAAATCCGATAACATCCGTCGAGCGCGTCGCGCAGCATGGTCATGATCTCTCGTGCCAGGCTGGAGGGCGACGGTTCGACCTCTTCCGGGCGGACCACGGCCACTTCGATCTCGATCTCCGGCTCGAACGGGCGCACGGCGATATCGTCCCGGGAAAAGATCGAGGCGGAGAACGGGTCGACGATCGCCACGCCCAGGCCCTTGGCCGTGAAGGCGCAGGCCGAGGCCGCGAGCGCCGTATCGATCCGGCTCCTGGGGCGGATGCCTTCGTTCAGCAGCACCATTTCGACGCGCTGGCGCAGCTGATCGAGCGTCGACAATGCGATCAGGGTTTCGTCCGCGATGTCGCGCGCCCGGATCACCTGCGCGTCCGCCAGGTGATGGTTCGCGGGCACGACGCACACCATCGCAATGCGGTGCAGGGATTCGATATGCACCAGCGGATTGCGGCCGAGATGCGCCAGCACGGCCACATCGAGCTGGCGTGCCGACACCAGGTTCAGAAGCTGCGGTGACGTCCGGGTCTGCATCGAGATCGCCACATCGGGATGTTCGGCGACGAGTTCGCCGATCAGGCCCTGGATCAGCCCCCAGGACAGGGCAGGCATGGCGCCGATCGCCAGACGGCCGTACCGGCGTTCGCGAATGTCCTCCGCCTTCTCCGCCAGGGTCTCGATGCCGATCAGAGCCCGCTCGACGTCTTCGTAGAGCAGCCGGCCCTCCGCGGTCGCCAGCAGCCGCCCCGCGCGGCGGTCGAACAGGGCAAAACCGACGCGCCTTTCAAGCGCCGCGATCAGCTTGCTGACCGCCGGCTGCGATATGTTCAGACGTTCGCCGGCCATGGTCATGGAGCCGCATTCGAAAACCGCCTTGAAGGCCTCGACCTGCCGGAAGTTCAGATGTCGGGGGGAGTCCCTGGGCATGAGTTTTGGTTATGGCTATTCGAGCGTTGAGCATTAGACACGGCGTTTGAATATACAATAGGCTGGTCTCTGCAACATAACCAGTGCGCCGAACATCGGGCGGAACTGTACCCCGGGAGGTTTCAGATGAGCACCAAGCGGATCAAGCGCCGCGATTTCCTTAAAACCAGCGCCGCCGTCGCCGGCACCATGGCCGTAGGGCTGCCGAGCCCGTCCTGGTCCGCCGGAAAGCCCGTGGAAGCCCCGAAACTTCTGACTGCGACCGCCCAGTTCGACCCGGTGCGCCCGGAAGCGGCACGGTTGATCTCGCAGGCCGCCAAGCAGGTCGGGTTCGGCGTCGAGGCGACGCCGCAGGACTACAATCTCGGCATCCAGAAGGTGATCAAGGAGCATGATTACGACATGTTCCTCGTGCTCCTGACCGGCCAGTCCGTGCGCATCGATCCGGACGTCTTCATCCACAAGGTGCATCATTCCTCGAACTACCGGGCCGGCGGTTTCAACTGGACCGGCTATAAGAACCCGCAAGTCGACGAACTGGCCGCAGCGCAGCAGGTCGAGATGGACCCGGCAAAACGCCAGGCACTGGTGCACAAGGCCCAGACCCTGATTGCCGCCGACCAGCCGGAAAACGCCCTGGTCTACCCTGCCATGACCAATGCCTACCGCTCCGACCGTATCGGCACCCTGACGCCCCAGATGGGCGAGGGCATCGGCTCGCTGTGGACCGATGTCAGCATGTCCGTGCTCAAGGGCGACGGATATGTCCGGACCGGCGCGACGGTGGCCCTGAAGAACCTGAACCCGATCGCGGCCAACGACGCGAACGAGTTCAAGGAACTCCGGATGATCTATGACAGCCTGTTTCAGGTCGATCCTGCCGGCAAGGCGGTGCCGTGGGCCGCGGAGTCCCATAAGCTGGTCGACGACACCACGATCGAGGTCACGATCCGCGACGGCATGAAATGGCACGACGGCCAGCCGGTGACCGCCGAAGATGTGAAATTCTCGTTCGAGTATCAGAAGAAGTGGAAGGCGCCGTTCTTCGTGTCGTCGCTGGCCAAGATCGACAGCATCGAGGTGATCGGCAAACGCACGCTGCGCTTCAAGCTGGCCGACCGTTTCGCGCCGCTGTTCGCAAATCTGTTCTCCGCCCTGATGCTGATCCCCGAGCACGTCTGGAAGGACATTCCCGAGAAAGTCGACGTCGACGATCCCCTGAACTTCCCGAACCTCAAGCCGGTCGGCAGCGGGCCGTTCAAGTTCGACTACTGGGACCGCGGCAAGGAGCTCAAGGTCTCCGCCAATACCGGCCACCACATGGCGCCGAAATGCGCCGGCGTCATCCGCATCGTCTATGGCAG
>JBPCWF010000054.1:0-3718 GCA_051009775.1 Hyphomicrobiales bacterium
GTGACCTTCTCCCGGCTCAGGGCTGAGGCCTCGATGAGCGGACCTTGGTCACAGCTTCCCGGCAGCGTTCTGCCGGAGAAACGGCTGTAATCAATGGCCGAAAGATAGCCTGCTTCCGCAGCGTCAAATCGAGGCGGCGTTAACTAAAAACGCCATGGTTTCGCCCGTTTGGCGATAGGATTTGACATATTTGGCGCTGCGGTCATCATACGGCCCAAGGCGGCCACGGAACGCACGTGCGCCGGGTATTAGTGAAGTAAGTGGGAGGTTTTAATGCTGAAGACTTTCAAACGTGCCGCGCTCGCGGCGACGGTACTCGCCGCGGCCGCAGGAACCGCGGCAGCCGGCGAAATCAAGGTCGGCTCGGTGGCCGGCGTGACCGGTCCGATCGCGGAACTGGTCGGGCCGATCGTTGCCGGGCGCAATCTCGCCGCAAAACATGTCAACGACCAGGGCGGTCTGCTCAAGGGCGACACCCTGTCACTGGTTCTGGCGGACTCGCAGTGCGATCCGAAGGCCGGCGTCGATGCGGGCGGCAAGGTCGTCAATGTCGAGCAGGTCGTGGCGATCGTCGGCGCGAGCTGCTCCGGCGCGACCAACGGCATGGTGCAGTCTGTGACCATCCCCGCCGGCGTCGTGAATGTTTCCGACTCCGCGACGGCACCCTCGATCACCGATCTCAAAGACAACGATCTGGTGTTCCGCGTTGCCGCGTCCGATGCCTATCAGGGCAAGGCTCTGGCGAAGCTCGCCTGGGACAAGGGCTATCGCAAGATGGCCATGACCTTTGCGAACGATGATTACAATGCCGGTCTTGCGGGCGTGTTCGAAGTCTCGTTCAAGGCGCTGGGCGGCGAAATCACGGCCAACCAGATGCACGAGCCGAAAAAAGCTTCCTACCGCTCGGAAGTCTCCACGCTGTCCGGCAAAGGCGCCGAGGGCCTTGCGATCTTCGCCTATTACGGCGGCAGCGGCATCACCATCATCCGCAACAGCATCGAGAACGGTCTGTTCTCCAAGTTCCTGGCGGCCGACGGCATGTTCGACCAGTCGGTCATCGACCAGATCGGCGCCGATACGCTCAAAGACAACATCCTGATCACGCAGGCCGCGTCCGATCCGGAGAACAAGTCCTATCAGATGTTCGCGGAACCCTATAAGGCGACCGGCAACAGCCCGGAAGCGCCCTATGCGGCACACGGCTACGATGCCGTCTTCATGATCGCCATGGCGATCGAGAAGGCCGGCTCCGCGGACCGCGCGAAGATCAAGGACGCGCTGCGCTCGATCGCCAGCGCACCCGGCGAAGTGATCCGCCCGGGTGAATGGGCCAAGGCCAAGAAGCTGATCGGCGAGGGCAAGGACGTCAACTACGAAGGCGCTGTCGGCAACAACGACTTCGACGACAAGGGCGACGTCACCGGCGTGTTCTCCGTCAACCTGGTCGGCGACGACGGCAAGTGGACACGCGATCCCAACCTGCTGAGGTAGTTGGCGCACCACAGGCATTCATGCCACGCGGGGCGGGTTCGCAAGAGCCCGCCCCTTTTCATTTCCGGTGCCCCTTGACGTGCCCTGCGGGTCATCCTATTTAGAGAATAATCATTCTCTAATCGGAAATCCGGATGCCCAGACCCCGCACATTCGATCCCGACGACGCCCTGGACGCGGCCATGCACGTGTTCTGGCGCAAGGGCTATGCGGAGACCTCCTATGACGATCTGGTCTCGGGCACCGGGGTCAGCCGCAAGGGGCTCTACACCGCCTTCGGCGACAAGCGCGCCCTGTTCCTGCGTGCGCTCCAGCGCTACCGCGCCACCGTGGCGAAGGATTATCTCGCAGAGATGAGCAAACCCGGCGCGACCAAGCATGATCTCGTCGCCGGGTTCCGCTCCATGATCGCCTTCGGCGCCACCGATGCCGGGCGCCTGGGCTGCTTCATGGCCAACACCTCGGTCGACGAAATCTCCGAGGACCCCAAGGTGCGCAAGGCGGTGCAGGACCATTTCGACCGCATGGCGTCGTGCTTCGGCACGGCAATGCTCAATTCCGGCTACGAAGACGAGGAGGCCGTCGTGCTCGCCGACTACCTCACCGGCGTGTTCCAGGGCATGGCCGTGATGGCGCGCTCCGGCGCCAGCGAACGCCGGATGCGGAACATGGTCGAAACCGCGGTCAGACAGTTCGAATAAAAAATTTTGACCAATTAGAGAATGAATGTTCTCTAAAGGGAGCAGCAATCATGACGTTTTCGTCCATACCGTTCCTCATCGCCGCCATCCTGCTGGCGCTGTACCTCTTCGCCCGTCGGGCCCGCATGGACGGCCGCATCTCCGGCAACGAGCAGGCTGTATTCTCCGGATATCTCCTGGTCGTCGCGGTCTGGTCTCTGGTCAGCGCCTATCTGGCCTGGTCCGGCGCCTATGTGACGCAAGCCGCCCTGGCGCTCATGCCGGGTCTGTGGTTGAACCTTGTTCCGCTGGTCCTGGCCCTGCCGTTCCTGGCTGGGTCGGTTGCCTTCCGCCATGCCCTGATCGGCATTGCCGACCACACGCCGGATCATTGGTTCGTCTATCTGCAGGCGCTGCGCATTTTCGCCGTGGGCACGATGATCGAGACGGCGCGCGGCACGTTCCCTTTATATTTCGAGCTCGGCCTCGGCATCACCGATCTCGTCTTCGGCCTGTCGGCTCTCTTCGTCGCGCCCGCCGTCCGCGCCGGGCGGATGTCTCCGCGGGCGCTCGGCATCTGGCATCTGATCGGCTTCGCCATCATCGCGCTTCCTGCCGGGCTGCTGACGCAGATGGGATTGCCGGGCCCGATCTTCGTTTTCGACACCCCGCCGACCGCGGAAGCTCTCTTCGCCTTTCCCATGGCACTCGCGCCGACCGTGGCCGTGCCGCTTCTGATCCTGGTCAATCTCTGGATCGGTTTGCGGCTTCTGTGGCGGCAGGGCGCCGTTTCCGCACGTCACGTCTGAACCCAAGGAGAAATCTGATGACAGCAATCGAAACCACTGCCGATGTTCCGGACCTCGTCCGGGCGATCGAAGCCGGCTTCGCCCAGACCGGCAAGTCACCGGACGATGTCACTCTCGACGATCTCGCATCGGTCGACGAGTTTCACGTCCGCGGCCGCGAGGCGACGCTCGAACTGGTCGAGGCCGCCGATTTTGCCCGCGACATGCATGTTGTCGACCTGGGCTCGGGCGTCGGCGGCCCGGCGCGGGTTCTGGCCGCCCGTTCTGGCGCGCGGGTGACCGGCATCGACCTCAATGGAGACTTTTGTGAAACCGCGACCCGGCTGGCGGAGTGGGTCGGTCTCGGCGATCGGGTGTCCTACCGGCAGGGCGATGTCACGGCGCTGCCGTTCGAGGACGCGGCGTTCGACGGCGCCTGGACCGTCCATGTCGGCATGTTCGTTGCGGACAAGGCTGCGCTCTATGGCGAAGCGGCGCGGGTGCTCAAACCGGGAGCCCGCTTTGCGATCTACGACGCCTTCGCGGTTCCGGGCGGCGAGATGACCTATCCCGTTCCCTGGGCTGCCTCGTCCGACAACGATTTTGCCCTGTCGCTCCAGGACATGACCGCAGCGCTGGACGCTGCCGGTTTCGATGTGGTCGCGATAACGGATGTGACCGCAGCGGCGGGCGTCTGGGCAAAGGCAACGGTGGAACGGCTGGCCGCTAATGACGGGCCGCCGCCGGTCGGTCTCCATC
>JBPCWF010000055.1:0-3930 GCA_051009775.1 Hyphomicrobiales bacterium
CAAGCGAGCAAAAGGCAGCCGCGCAGGATCATGCCGATCCTGGAAATCGCGGTTCTGCTCGCGCTGCTCACCGTACCGCATGTGACCAGCGATTTTCACACCATCATCGCCTCGCGCATGCTGCTCCTGGCGATGCTCGCGATCAGCTTCGATCTGTGCTGGGGCTATTCGGGCATCATGACATTCGGTCAGGCGCTGTTCTTCGGTACGGCCGGCTATGTCGCAGCGCTTCTGGCCAACAAGGCGGGCTTCGTCCAGATCTGGGGCATCGTGCCGGTCTCCATGCTTGTCGGCCTGGTCGGGTCCTTTCTGGTCGGCTGGTTCCTGCTGCTCGGCAAACGCACGCCGACCATTATTTTCGTAGCGCTCGGCACGCTGACGGCCTCTTACGCCGCCGAGCGGCTGGTCGCCGGCTGGCAATGGGTTGGCGCCGCCAACGGCATGTCGGTCTGGGAGTTCCTGCGGATCGGGTCCCACGAGCTCGAACCGGGCCCCTTGTTCTACTACGTGATCCTGACGTTCGCCGTATTGTCCTACCTCGCAAGCCGCTGGGTGGTGCGCTCGCAGCTTGGCCTGGTGCTGGCCGGCATGCGGCAGAACGAGGAACGGCTGGCGTTCTTCGGCTATCGCGTGCAGCGTTACAAGGCGCTGGTGTTCTCGTTCTCGGGCATGATCGCGGGCTTGGCGGGCGGCCTCTACACATTTCACGAAGGCTTCATCGGACCGGGCAGCATGGGGATCGGCCTGTCGACCTATGCGGTCCTTTATGGCCTGTTCGGCGGCGTCGGCACGCTGCTGGGCGCGGTGCTGGGTGTCGCCGCGATCGAGACGCTGGCCTTCACCCTGTCGGATATCGACATGCTCAAGAGCTACTGGCCGGTGATCCTGGGCGTGATCATGCTGGTCGTCGTCGCCTACCGCCCGACAGGGATCATGGGCTTCGTGATCTCGACGCGGGAGCGGATCGGCTCGTTCGGGATCGGCCGATCGGAGCGGGCGGCCCGAAAGCCGGATCAGGCCGCCCAATCGGTGGGAGATGCCGGTGGCGCTGCTTGAGGTTCGGGGGGTTGCCAAGAGCTTCGGCGCGCTGAAAGCGCTGGACGGGGTCGACGTGACGGTCGCCGCCAACAGTTTCCACGGCCTGATCGGGCCGAACGGTTCGGGCAAGAGCACGCTGCTGAACGCCATCGCCGGTGCCCATTTCGCCGATGCCGGAACGGTGTCGTTCGATGGCCGCGACATCACCACGGCGCGCCCCGCGCAACGCTCCCGCCTCGGCCTGAGCCTCAAGTTCCAGATCACCGCCGTCTTGCCGGAGCTGTCCGCCTACGACAACGTCCTGCTGGCGCTGCAGGCGCACCGGTCGATATGGGGCCTCTTGCGCTCCAACTCGCGCCGGGCGCTGCATGACGATGTGATCGGCGCGCTGGAGCGGTTTCGGCTTGCCGACAGGGCGGACGACCTGGCGGGCGAACTCAGCCATGGGCAGCAACAGTGGCTCGAGATCGCCATGGCCCTCACGCAACGCCCGAAGCTCCTGCTGCTGGACGAGCCGACCGGCGGCATGAGCCCGGAGGAGCGCCGGGCGACCGGCGAGTTGCTCGCCCCGATCAGGGAGCACTGCGCGATGGTGATCGTCGAGCATGACCTCGACTTCATCAAGGACATCTGCGACCGCCTCACGGTCCTCGACAACGGCAAGGTGCTCGACGACGGCAGCGTCGAAGACATCGAACGCTCCAGCAAGGTCCAGGAGGTCTACACCACCCGTGTCTGAGGAGAGCATTCTCACCGTCGATACCCTCTCCGCCGGCTATGGCCGCAGCCGCGTGCTGTTCGATGTCTCCCTGTCGGCGCCGCGCACCGGTGCGGTGGCGGTCCTCGGCCGCAACGGGGCGGGCAAGACGACGCTCCTGAAGACCCTGGCGGGCGAGATCGCGCCGATGGGCGGAACAATCAGCTTTGACGGGCGCGAGTGCACGGGCGAAGGCACGGAGCACCGGGTGCGCCGGGGGCTCGGCTACGTGCCGCAGGAGCAGGCGGTGTTCGGCTCATTGACCGTGCGCGAAAATCTGGCGCTCGGCGCGATAACCCGGCGGGACGAGAGCGGTTTCGAAATGGCGCTGGATTTCTTCCCCAAACTCGGATCCCGGCTGTCACAGCAGGCAGGCACCCTGTCGGGCGGCGAGCGCAAGATGCTGGCCATCAGCCGGGCGATCCTCGGCCGGCCCCGGTTGCTTATGCTGGACGAACCGACCGAAGGCGTCTGGGTCGGCGTTATCGAGGAGATTGCCGAACGCCTGCAGGAACTGGCCAGGGAAATCAGCCTGATTGTGGTCGAACAGCATATCGAACTGGCTTTGCGTCTCGCCGACCGTGCCTATGTGATGGACCGCGGCGGGGTTGCGCTCGAGGGTGCGGCAGACGAAATCCGCGATCATCCGGACCTGGTGCGCTATCTCGCGCCGTGATCCCGGTGTCCCCAAGGAAAATCAGACCTCCGCGGCGCCCGCCTCAGCGCTCCGGATCAGCTTGATGTCTTCCTTCGCCGCCCAGGCATGGACGTCGTCGCGGCGCAGCGCGCAGGCCATGAGGTCCGGGAACTGGTCCGGCGTGCAGGCGAAGACCGGGGCGCCGAACGCGGCAATGGCGCCCGCCAGCTCCGGATCGTATGACGGCCGACCGGTATCGGTCAGCGCGAGCAGCACGATCACGTTCACCCCCAGCCCGATCAGCCGGGCGACCCGGTTCAGAAGCTCCTGGGCATCGCCGCCTTCGTAGAGGTCGGTGATCAGGATCAGATGCGACTTGGTCGGCCGCTCGATCTTGCCCTCGCAATAGGCGACCGCCTGGTTTATGTCGGTGCCGCCGCCGAGCTGGACGCCGAACAGGACCTCGACCGGGTCCGACAGTTCCTCGGTCAGGTCGAGGATTGCGGTGTCGAAGCAGACGAGCTTGGTCTGCACCACCGGCAGGGAGGCCATGACCGCGGCGAAGATCGAGGCATAGACCACCGAGGTCGCCATCGAGCCCGACTGATCGACGCAAAGGACGACCTCGTCCAGATCGACGATACGGCGCTGCTGGCGCTGGAACCCGACCAGGCGTTCCGGCACGATCGTCTTATGCGCCGGCTGATAGTGCTGCAGGTTGGCCCGGATCGTGCGCGGCCAGTCGATGTCGTTGAACCGGGGGCGGAAGGTCCGGCGCGACCGGTCGATGGCGCCGCGCAGCGCCTCCGCC
This sequence comes from Hyphomicrobiales bacterium, assembly GCA_051009775.1. Classification (GTDB taxonomy): domain Bacteria; phylum Pseudomonadota; class Alphaproteobacteria; order Rhizobiales; family JAJFHB01; genus JBPCWF01. The sequence continues at coordinate 3,244 of JBPCWF010000055.1, forward strand.
GTGCGCCGTTCGAGCCGCTCCATGAGCTCGGCCACCACCTTGCCTATCACCTCGCGCGCGGTCTCCTTGGTCTTGTCCGGCATCACGCCGCGCAGCGACACGAGATCGGCGATCAGATTGACGTCGGCCTCGACCGCCGCCAGGAATTCCGGTTCCATCAGCATCTGGCGCAGGCCCAGCCGTTCGAAGGCGTCCTTCTGCACCACCTGGACCACCGGGGCCGGAAAGAACTCGCGGATATCGCCCATCCATCTGGCGACGTTGGGCGCCGAGCGGCCGAGCCCGCCGCGCTTCTTCTTGGCGCCCTCGTCCTCGCCGCCATAGAGCGCGGTCAGGGCGGCGGAGAGCCGCTGGTCCGGCCCGCTCAGCGCCTCGTCGTCGCCTCCCAGCGCAAGCCGCCAGCGGTGTTCCTTCTCGTCATTCATCGGCCGGCTCCCTGGTCAGGATCTCGGTCAGGCGGGCAAAATGATTCTGCCACGCGGCATCAGCGCCCGGGGCCGCGGCAAGGCCCGGCAGGGCGCGGACGGCGCGGCCGAGCACCGCGTCGAGCAGCCGACGGCGCTCGGTCCGGTCAAGCCCGGAGAACACCCGGCGGAACAGCGGCAGATACTGTGTGAAGGTTTCGGCATCGAGGCCGAGCAGCCATTCATCGACGCAGGCCCTCAAGCCGCCATCATAGATCAGTCG
>JBPCWF010000056.1:0-5314 GCA_051009775.1 Hyphomicrobiales bacterium
TGGCGGCCGAAGAGCATCGTGCTCGAGGTCGATCCGCCGCTCCACGACAGGACACGGGGCGTGATGGCGCGCATCCTTTCGCCGCAGGCCATGCGCAAGATCCGCCCCCATTTCGAGGCCCGGGCCGCCCGGCTGGCCGACGCGCTGGTCGAGCGCCGCCGGTTCGACGCGATCCCCGATCTGGCCGAGGCCTATCCCCTCATGGTCTTTCCGGACGCCATGGGGCTGCAGCAGGAGGGCCGCGAGAACCTGCTCTTGTTCTCGACCATGGTGTTCAATTCCTTCGGACCGCAGAACAAGATCTACAAGGCCTCGCTCACGGCGGCCGAGCCGGCGCTCGAATGGATCCTCGCGCAGTGCTCGCGCGACAGGCTGGCGCCCGACGGCTTCGGCGCACAGGTGTTCGACCATATGGATGCCGGCGACCTGACCGAAGAGGAGGCGCCGATCATCGTGCGCTCCCTGCTGACCGCCGGCCTCGACACCACGGTCAACGGCCTGGGCTCGGCGCTCTATGCCTTCGCCGGCAATCCGGACCAGTGGCGGGCGCTGCGGGAAGACCCGTCCCTGATCAAGCCCGCATTCGATGAGGTCCTGCGCTGGGAATCGCCGGTGCAGACCTTCTTCCGAACGGCGTCAAGGGATGTCGAGGTGGACGGCGCCGCCATCCCGAAGGACGCCAAGGTGCTTCTGTTCCTCGGCGCAGCCAATCGCGATCCGCGCAAATGGCCCGCTCCGGAGAGCTTCGACATCGCACGGAGACCGGTCGGCCATGTCGCCTTCGGCACCGGCATCCACCGCTGCGTCGGCCAGTTGCTCGCCCGGCTCGAAGCCGACGTCATGCTGGCCGCCCTAATCGAACGGGTAGAGCGGTTCGAGCTGACCGGCCCGCCGGTGCGCAAGCTCAACAACACCCTGAGGGCGCTCGAAAGCCTGCCGGTCGAAGCCGTCCCGATTTAGCGGTTTTAGATTTTTTCGAAGCTTTTTTATAATCTGTGATGTGAATCACAGATTTCTACGTGAGCGTGGTCCATATCAAGGATCAGGCGGCAATATTCCGCTGCCACAGGAGGAAACGCCCTATTTCAATCGTGAGTGTGTCTGTATTTTCAGAGTGAGTGCATCCGGCGGCCGCAGAGCGCATATTTCGCTCGGCGGCCGCAAGTGTTTGGCGGCCCGCGTCTGGCCAATCAGAACGTCTTGCAATAGATCTCGACCGGTCCTCTGAGCGAATGCGTGTCGCCGAAACTGCGCCAGTCGAGCCTCTCCAGCAGCCCGCCGGCGCTGTCCGTAGACGTATAGATCGCGCCAATTCCCAGCCTTTTCGCCTCGTCCTCGATCCCTTTCACCAAGGCCGTGCCGATGCCCTGGCCGCGATGGGCTTGGCCGACCAGGAACGCGGCGAGCCACGGACCGTCTTCAACCACCGCCATACCAACCGAGCACAGCTCACGCTTTCAGGAAGCGGATGTCTGTGCCTTCGATCACAAGACAGGTCAGATCGCCGCCATAGACCGCGCCGGTGTCGATGTTGATCCGGTTGGGCCGGACCTCCGGTTCGTCCACCGGCGTGTGGCCATGGACCACGACCACGCCGTGATCGCGTTCGTCATCGAGAAACTGCCGGCGAATCCACATGAGGTCCCGGTCTTCCTGTCGGTCGAGCGGCACGCCGGGGCGGATGCCGGCATGGACGAACAGGAAATCGCCGAAGCGGGCCGAGGTCGGCAGGTCCCGGAGAAAGGCCAGGTGATCTACCGGCAGCGCCGCCTCGAACGCATCGCGCAGCTCGGCAAGGCCGTGAACGGTGGTGTCCAGGGTACCGCGCGAGACACCGTAGGAGGCCAGGGTGTCGGCACCGCCGTAAGTCAGCCAGACGTCCGCGACGCGCCCCGGATCCGACAGGAAACCCAGCACATGCTGTTCATGGTTGCCCTTTAGAAACTCCACATTGTCCCGCCTGGCCGCGAGGCCGATCAGATAGGACACGACACCTGAGACATCCGGTCCGCGGTCGACATAATCGCCGCAATGGATGAGACGGTGCTCGCCCGCCGGCCACAGCGCCGTGTCGGCGTCGATCGCGTCATGAAGCTGCTTCAGTCGGTCGAGACAGCCGTGAACGTCTCCGATGGCGTAGACACGAAGGCCCTCCGGCAGCGCAGCCTCGCCCAGAAACGGCATCTCAGCTTTCGGTCCGCTTCGGCGGCATCGGCCAGGTGTCGCCGATCCGGTAGCCTTCCGGGTAGGGATCGGACGGATCCAGCAGGAACTGGTGCGTGCCGGTGATCCAGGCGCGGCCCGTGACCGACGGCAGGATCGCCGGTTTGCCGCCGACGACCGTCTCGGCCGCGATCCGCCCTTCGAACTCCGAACCGATGATCGAGCGCGCGATGAACGTGTCGCCGACCGCCATATGGCCGCGGGCGTGGAACAGGGCCATCCGTGCCGACAGCGCAGTGCCGGTCGGCGAGCGGTCGATTTTGCCCGGATCGATCACACAGGCATTGCGGCCGGCCGGCGCCTTGCCGGCCCGCCCGATCGGACCGGCGAACAGGCAGAACGAGATATGCGCCCAGTCCGGGTTGTCCGGGTGGTGGAAGCCGAGCTGCTCGTTGGCCGCGGCGGTGATGCGCATGCCGGTCTCGCACAAGGCCTTGGCCTCGTCCGGCCGGATCGAAAAGCCGAGCGCCTCGGCATCGACGAAGACGAAGCTGTCACCGCCATAGGCGGTGTCGACGGTCAGGGTGCCGAGCCCCTCGACCTCGAGCGTGGCATCGAGCTTGTCGGCAAATGACGCCACGTTGCGCACGGTGATGCGCTCCGCCCTGCCGTCCTTGCAGGCCGCGGTGACCTCGACCAGGCCGCCCGGCGCCTCGAGCGTGAAGCGGGTCTCCGGCTCCTCCATGGGCACGATGCCGCTGTCCAGCAGCACGGTCGCGACGCAAATCGAGTTGGAGCCCGACATGGGCGGCGTATGGGTCGGCTCCATGATGATGAAGCCCATTGCGGCGCGCGGGCTCTTGGGCGGCACAAGGAGGTTGACGTGACGGAATACGCCGCCGCGCGGCTCGTTGAGCACGAAATTGCGCAAGGCGTTGTCTTCGGCGATCCAGCGCGCCTGCTCCCAGATCGTCTCGCCCGGCGGCGGCGCGACGCCGCCGACGATCACGTCGCCGACCTCCCCTTCCGCATGGCAGCTCACCACGTGAATGACTTTCGAAGACCGCATGACCGCCCACTCCACCAACGCTTGACCCTGTGGCGCGATCAATACTGCATCGAGGGATTCGCCGCCAGTGCCGCGCAGCGGTTAAGATGGCGCCACGTCTTTCAAAGGGATCGGGACCGTGCGCATTGCGAGCTTCAACGTCGAGAACCTGACCGACCGGCCGAGCGCCGACGTGCCGCTCGCCGCGCGGCTGGATATTCTCAGGCCGCAGCTTGAGCGTCTCGATGCCGACATCCTGTGCCTGCAGGAGGTCGATGCGTCCAAGGACCCGGCCGGCGGCGGGCGCCGCCTGAGCGCACTCGAAACCCTCCTGGACCCCACCGGTTACAGCGCGTTTCACACCGTCTGCACGGTTCGTCCGGACACCGGCCGCCCGCGCGACAAGCACAATCTCGTGGTTCTGAGCAGGTGGCCGATCGGCCGCCATGCGCAATATGCCAACGACCTCGTGCCGGCGCCGGTCTACCGGCGGACCACCACCGACATGCCCGGGGACGAGCCGTCAAGGATTGAGTGGGACCGGCCGATCCTGCATGCCGAGATCGACCTGCCCGGCGGCCGGCCGCTTCACGTCCTCAACATGCATCTGCGCGCGCCGCTCGCGGCCCACGTACCGGGCCAGAAGACCGGCCCCTTTGCCTGGAAGAGCGTCGGGGGCTGGGCGGAAGGCTATTTTCTGGCCGCGGTCAAACGCTCCGGCCAGGCGCTCGAGGCGCGCATGGCGGTCGACCGCATATTCGATGACGACCCGCAGGCCATGGTCGCGCTTGCCGGTGACTTCAATGCGGAGGAACGCGAGGTGCCGCTGCGCCTCGTCATGGGCGACATCGAGGACACCGGCAACGGCCGCCTCGCCAACCGTTCGCTGGTGCCGCTCGAACATTCGCTCGCGCCCGACCGGCGCTACACGGTGATCCACCGCGGCCGCAGGCTGATGCTCGACCACCTGCTGGTGTCGCGTGCGCTGATGGGCCGCTACCGGGCAATCGAAGTCCACAACGAGGCGCTCGGCGACGAACTGGTCGCCTACACCCTGGTCGACGCGGCGCCCGACTCCTACCACGCCCCGGTCGTCGCCGCATTCGACATGGGGCAGTGACAGCACACGCGGGAAGGAGATCGGATGACGCCGTCCGGACCCGGCGTTCTGCGCGCGGGGGTGGCCCGCGCGCAGCGTTTTGAAATTTGAGGACTGTGCCGCCCTGTTCAGACGGCGATGTCTTCGACCATGTTGAGCGGCGGTCCGTAGATCGACCGGGAGCCGCTGCGGTCGATTTCGGTAATCCTCAACTGGCTGTCACCGACGCCGCCGCAGAAGTAGTGCATGACCGACTGCGGGTCGTATTCGGAAAGGTTGGCCGTGTCGAACAGCGACTCGTCGGGACAGGCGGGAGGCGCGTTGGACCGGATGTGCTCATGTCTGAAACCCAGCACATGGCCAAGCTCATGCCGGAACACGCCGACCCGGTCAAACCCGAGATTGTCGGAAAAGAAGCTCGGGTCGACCAGAATGCGCCGGCGCACCGGCGGATCGTTCGGGAAGAACGCCGCGGCAATGAAATTGCCGCCCGCATCGATTTCCCGCACCGCGAACACGGCATCGCCGGCGCCGACGCCCGGCGCGGTGTCGAGGTCGCTGAGATGTTGGAACCTGACGCCACAGGCGTTCTCCCATGCACCGGTTGCCTCGGCCATGGTGGCCACCACCGTGTCGTAGCGTTCATCGCTCGTGAACGTCCCCTTTACGACGCGATAGGTCAGTGTGGTTCCGGGTTGCCAGCGGACATGCCTGCCGCCTTGCGTGACGCCGACAAGTCCTCGATTGTCGGTCTGGGGGAGACCCATGCCGAGCCCGGCGGCACTTGCCAGATCTCCGGCTCTGCGCGCCGCGTTAACCTGTTCACGGGTCATGGCGTAGATGCCAAGCTGGTCCTCGTCCAGGAGCGTGTCACCTTCCGCAACGTAATACTCCTGCGGTCCGTTCTCTTCTTCAATGGTGACCTTCTTCAATCCGCTCTTGAGGGTTTCGAACAGGCTCGAAGCCTGGACTTCGGCGCGCATTTCGCTGTCACTCTCCAGTGC
>JBPCWF010000057.1:0-2746 GCA_051009775.1 Hyphomicrobiales bacterium
TAGTGCAGGAAGGCGCCGGTCTCCGGCAGGTAGTCGTGATCGTGGAACGCCGCGCGCATGGCCTTGGCGTTGTCGTGGTTGCCGGGGATGACGAAATAGGGGCAGGTCAGCCGGTCGAGGATCGGGCGGACTTCGGCATATTCCTCAGCCGAGCCCGTATCGGTCAGGTCGCCGGTGACGATCGCCGCATCGATCCCCGGCGTCAGCCGGTTGACATGGTCGATGGCGGCCTCGAACAGCGACGCGGTGTCGACCCGGCCATAGGCCGTGCGCCGGCCGCGCTTGATGTGGGGATCGGTCAGTTGGGCGATGATCATCCCGGCCTTACCCTCCCTCGCCCGGCGTCAGCACCTTCACGCCCTCCGGGCGCACCCGCAGCTGGACCTGGTCTCCGATCCGGAATGTGTCGCGGCTCGAACTGTCGACGATGATCGTACGGTCCTTGAGCGCGGTGAGGATCAGGCGGGTGCGGCTGCCGAGGAAGAACGACGCCTCGACCCGGCCGCTGAACTGAGCCTCCGACGGCGCGACCACCTCGATATCCTCCGGCCGGAACATGACCTCGACGGCCGAACCCTCGGCGCCGCATGCGTCCTGATGGGGCAGCACGGCGCCGTCGACCGCCACAGTCGCGCCGTCGATCCTGCCCGGCATCCGGTTCACAGTACCGACGAAATCCGCCACGAAGTCGTTGGCCGGTGCGTGATAGATCTCCTTCGGCGTGCCGGCCTGGGCGATGCGGCCATGGTCCATGACGAAGACCCGGTCGCCGAGCGCCAGCGCCTCGGCCTGGTCGTGGGTGACATAGATGGCGGTGATGGCGAGGCTGCGCAGCAGCGCATCGATCTCGATCCGCAGCCGGTCGCGCAGCAGGGCGTCAAGCGCGGTCAGCGGCTCGTCGAGCAACAGGACCCGGGGCCGGACCGCAATCGCCCGGGCGAGCGCCACGCGCTGGCGCTGTCCGCCCGACAACTGGTCGATCCGCCGCGACGCCAGCGGGGCGATGTCCATCATGTCGAGCATCTCCGCGACCCGCGCGGCGGTCTGGACCTTGTCGTGCCCCCTGACCTTGAGGCCGTAGGCGACATTGTCCCGCACGCTCATGTTCGGGAACAGGGCGTAGGACTGGAACACCATGCCGACATTGCGCTTCTCGATCGGGGTCGCGGTGACGTCTTCGTCGTTGAACAGGACGGTGCCGCCCGGGTCCGGCGCCTCGAGCCCTGCAATGATGCGCAGCATGGTGGTCTTGCCGCAGCCCGACGGTCCGAGCAGCACCACCGTCTCGCCGCCGGCGACCGTGATCGACATGCGCTCCAGCGCCTGCGTGCCGTCGGGGAAGGTCTTGGCACAGTCGACCAGACGGACCGATGTGGTCTCCGCGCTCATGGCCGGCCCTCCGCCGGGGCGAGCGCCGGCGCCTCGTCGTCTGCCTGCGCCGCGCGTTTCTTCCGGGGCGCATCGGCGTTGGCCATGATCTGCATGGCGACCAGCAAGGGCACGATCATGACGAAGAACACCAGGGTATAGGCGCTCGCGACCTCGAGCCGCATGGAGGCGTAACTGTCCGCGAGGCCGACCGGCAGGGTCTTGGTCACCGGCGTGTGCAGCATCCAGGTCAGGTTGAACTCGCCGACCGAGAGCGTGACCACCATCAGGGAGCCGGCGAGGATGCCCGACCGGCAGTTGGGCAGGACGATGCCGAAGAACCGCTGCCGGAACGAGGCGCCGAGGCTCGCGGCGCTTTCTTCCAGCTCGCTGAAGTTGATGCTTGAGAGCACGGCGAGCACCGAGCGCACCATGAAGGGCAGGGTGTAGAGCACGTGACCGACCAGAATGAACAGCCAGCTCGACCTGAACTCCCGGAAGCCGCCATAAGTGATGATCAGGGCGAGCGCGATGGCAAGCCCGGGCACGGCCAGCGGCAGCACGATGGTCTCCTCGATGACCCGGGCGAGCATGCCGCCCTGGCGCGCCAGCACATAGGCCGCCGGCACGCCGATCACGAGCACCACCGCAAGGCAGGCGAGCGCGATGATCAGCGAGAGATAGATGGTCTCCGCATAGAGCCCCCAGACCTCGCCGACCCAGCGCAGGGTGAGCCCGCTCCTGACGCCGACGAAGAAATTCTCCGTCACCCCGGCCAGCACGGACAGGATAACCGGAACGATCATGAAGGCGCAGACCAGGAGTGTGAAGCCGAGTTGGAGATAGAAGTTGCGCGCGCGTTTCATGCGGGTCATCCGGCGGCGGCCACGGTCGAGCCGGACAGCGAGCGCGCGATAAAGAGGGCGAACCAGGTGACGACGCCGAGCGTGATCGAGAGTGTCGCCGCGCCGACGATATTCGCGTTCAAGGTGAACTCCGTGTAGATCGTCATCGGCAGCACGTCGATATTGGTGGCGAGCGTGAAGGCGGTGCCGAACGCGCCCATGGAGGTTGCGAAACAGATCGCGCCCGAGGCGATAAGGCCGGGCTTGAGCGCCGGCACGATCACGTCCTTGACCACCCGCCAGGGCGACGCGCCGAGCGAGCGGGCGGCCTCTTCGAGCGAGATGTCGAGCTTCTCAGCGGCCGCCATCACGGTCAGGATGACCCGCGGTATCGAGAAATAGAGATAGCCGATGAACAGCCCGGCCATGGAATAGGCGAAGACGAGCTTCGAACCGGTGATCAGACGCGAGACCTCGGCGATCAGGCCCTGGCGGCCGGCCAGCATGATCACCATGAAGCCGATCACCACGCC
>JBPCWF010000058.1:0-3694 GCA_051009775.1 Hyphomicrobiales bacterium
CGCGCGCGAGCGCTGGCTGACGCGCGCCGAAGCGGCGCAGCTGCTGCGCGCGGCATGGCGCGCCAAGGACAGGCTCACCGGCCGCCCCATGGGTCGCCACGTCGCCCGCTTCATTCTGGTCGCCCTCTACACCGGCACCCGGGCCAGCGCGGTCTGCCAGGCCGCGCTGCGGCCGATCGAGGGGCAGGCGTTCGTTGATGTCGAGCGCGGCGTCTTCTACCGGCGGCCGTCGGGCGAGATCGAAACCAAGAAGCGCCGCCCGCCAGTCGTCCTCCCCGAGCGCCTGCGCGCACACATCTGGCGGTGGGTCGACAAGGGCATCGCCCGCGACTTCGTCGTCGAGTGGAACGGCAAGCCGGTCGGCTCGGTCAGAAAGGGCTTTGAGAGCGCCGCCAAAACGGCGGGCCTGGGCAAGGATGTCACGCCGCACGTGCTCCGGCACACCGCGGCGACATGGCTGATGCAGAACGGCGTCGATCCGTTCGAGGCCGCCGGCTTCTTGGGCATGTCGACCCAGATGCTGCTCGAGCGCTACGGCCATCATCACCCCGATCACCAGCGCGAGGCGGCCAAGGCGATCACCCGCCCGCCACCGTTTCGCCACCGATTGGGGCGAATGGAACCGGAACAAACGGTGGCGAACCTGCGAATCGATTCCAAATAAATCAATGGCTTAGACCAAGGACACCTCGTTCGCGACGAGGGGGTCGCAGGTTCAAATCCTGCCACTCCGACCAATTCCCCCCAACACGTTGCAGCTTGCGCCGGACCCTGCCGCGCGGTGCGGCTGTGATGTAATTCACATACCGACATTCGCCGATTTGCCACTCTGCGCTCAGAGAGGCGGACAGGCGGCTTGCGCGCAGCCGGCCCGCGAACGAGCCGTTGCAGCGTTCCGACGTTCGTTTCTTCCATCCGCATCCCGGCCACGGCGATGCCGTTCTTCAGAGATCAGACCAGGCTGAGACATCTGAAGCTGGAGCAATATGGTTGTATTTCTGGCATTTGGCCTTCTGACCTTCCTCATCACGACAGGCGTCATAGCCCTGACGGAAACGTCGCGTCGCGTAAAGCAGGTGCGCTGGCTGCGGCTGAAGATCGGGCGGGCGTTTCGCCTCTATATCACCGCAACCGCTCTTGCGATCATTGCGACAGTCTTGCTGACGCTCATGTTCGCGGCGCTGATCTATCTTACGCTGTTTCAGATCGCAAATCCCTCAAGCCTGCTCTACCGGCCGATCGACTTCATCACGAGCGACCTGTTCGCCAGCGGACTCCTGGGCGTGATCTTCGGCGGCATTCTCAGCACCTGGCTTGCCAGAATGGTCCGGCTCGGTACGGACGAGCAACCCTCCTTCCTGCAGAAAATCGAAGGCGCGGCCCTGCTGCTTCTGTTCATTCTCGGCACCACGTCGGTGTCGCTCAAGGAGCTGATACACAGTTTCTCGATCAGCACGGGCGTCGTCAGCTTCCAGTTGCAGGCGACGGCTACGGGAAATCAGAAAGACGCCGGACCGGGCGGATCGGCCAAATTCCCCTTCACCAAGCCGAGCAACCGGCGCAAAGGCGAAGATGCGTCACCGGGCAGCGAGAGTGCGGCAGGCTTTGCCGTGCTGCTGCGCCTGCACAACATGATCAGGGCCGACCTGAATTACCTGAACACCTATCGAAGCGGGCCAGACGTCAACGGAAAACAGATCGGCGAGGTCAAAGCGGAATTGACCGCCGCGGCCGATTGGTTCGAACACAGACTGTCTCCCATCACCAAGTGCATGTCGCAAATCGTCAAGAGCACCAACGACCACAACTATGTCGGCCATCATCTCAGCGCCCTTCGTCCATCGGTGCGCGAGTTCTTCATCGTGTCGCGGCGGGCAGACAAACTTGGTGACGACGAGCTGTTCAAGTTGACCGCAAAACGTCTCGATGCTGCGCTCAAAACCACCGCCGGCGAAATTCTGAGCCATGCCCGCAGGTTGAGAACCTGGTCCGTGGGGGTGCTGACCACCGGCAAGGTGACACCGTCGCTGTGCACGGAGCTGGAAAAGCTGGCCGGCAATCCGAACGGCCCGATGATGGCGGATGGTGCGTTCGTACCTCCACGCTCCTCCAAGATCAGCGAACGGCCCTACTTCGCATTGCTTTATGCGGCACTGCTCGACATCGACAGTCAGTATGTCGCGGCGATTTCGGAACTTGACGATTTTGCCCAGGTCATGAAGGACGCGCAGGACGTCCAATCGATCGATTTCTGGTTCCGTCTGCGCGTGCGCGGCGTGCTCAACTCGTTTTTCGAAAGCTATGTGGACCGTCAGTCCCAGACGTCCGTTGTCGTGTTGGACCGATATCTCGAATCGCTGTCGCTCTACATCGACCAGATCAAGATGGTGGATGCGGTCAAATCGCAGTTCACGGATTACTTTCCGCAATATCAGATCGACGATGTCGAAGGCCGGACACTGCAGTCGGTCTATTTCACGCGGGACCCGGGCTTCGTTCACGACTGCTCGGGCATCAAAGACAAGCCGAAGTCGACGGTCGATGCCCTGATGAACCTCGGATTCCTGACAACTCAGGCTCTGTTCGCACTGCGGGCGCTGGATCACCCGCGGTTTGAGACGCGCTACGCCCAGCGGGTAACCGAAATCATCGAAAAGCTCAGCAATACCGACCTGTCCTGCATGAGCGAGTTTCTCGGTGCCGATGAAACCAGGTTTCAACGCGCGGAGTTTCTCAAAACCTACGCGCTGTTCAAGCTCAAGCTGATCGAACTGAAGCTGCAGATCGGATCCGACTATCCGGCATGGGCGAAACAAAGGCTGTCGCTTGCAATCGGAGCCATGAAGCTCGCGCTTGCGTCCATCGATTCACAGCTGCACAGGGAGGCCGCAAACGGCGGCAAAACGAAAACGCTTTCAAAGAAGCTCGAAACCAGCAAGCTCACCGAACTGGGCGGTGAACTCGTGCAGCTCATCCGCCGCACGCAACTGAGGCTTGATGCCGTCAGCGATTAGCCAAAAGTAAAAAGGGGGAAGGTGTTATCGGAGGCTGCACCGGCGCAGAATGCACCGGTGCATGACGTTTAATCTCAACTAAATCCCATCACGCAGTGTTCAATCGGAACGCGCGTATCTAGGGCAAAACCAAATTCGGCGCAGCGTGCGCAACGGTCGTCAAAGCAACGAACGCAATTGCCGCAAGCGCCGTAAGAACATCTTGTTTCATATAACTGATCCTCAGTTAACGGGTACGCATCACGCACTGTTACGGATGATACCCTTCATGGCATATGACCACAATCAACATGAACGCAAGCTGAACGGGTCACACGACCTGTCGGCGTATGGTCCATAGATGGTGGTTCGGGGCCCGATTTTCAAATTCGTCAAGTTTCCGGCGGTCTTTTCGCATCCATCTTGATGACATAGCGTCAATAACGGATAATCCGCGGCCCGCCGGACAAGCGGCAAAATCGGGTGTTTTTGAGCGCTTTGACATGAGACCATCGACCAGGCACCGCAAAAGAATTCGGGCGAAGGCGATCGCCGCCGCGATCCTGTTCCTTATAGCCGGCACCGCAGCCCTCGCAGACGCGCTGGAAGACGGCGTCGCGGCCTACCAGAAGGGCGACTTCGCCACGGCGGCCGGGCTGTGGAAACAGTCAGCCGACGAAGGCAACGCCGCGGCGCAGAAC
>JBPCWF010000059.1:0-2855 GCA_051009775.1 Hyphomicrobiales bacterium
GAGCGCGGCGTTCAGCTGACCGTGGTCGAAGCGCTCGACCGCATGGTGCCCAGGATGATGAACGAAACCGCGGGCGGCCTTATGAAGAAGTGGTGCGAAGCCAAGGGCATGACCATCCACACCTCGACCCGGGTCACCGGCTTGAGCGATGCCGGGGGCAAAATCAAGGCCGAGATGGACAATGGCGAGAGCGACGAGTTCGACCTCATCGTGGTCGCGACCGGCGTCGCCTCGAACACCGGTTTTCTCGACGGCACCGGCGTTGAGATCGACCAGGGCATCAAGGTCGACGACCGGCTGGCGAGCAACGTCTCTGACATCTACGCAGCGGGCGACTGCGCACAGGGGCCGGACTTCTCCACCGGCGGCTGGTCGGTCCATGCAATCCAGCCGACGGCGGCCGAGCACGGCCGGATCGCGGCGCTCAACATGATGGGCACGGAGGCGCGTTACAAAGGCAGCCTCAACATGAACGTGCTCGATACGGCAGGGCTTATCTCATCGTCCTTCGGCACCTGGGAAGGGGTTAAAGGCGGCGAAAGCGCGGAGGCGCTCGATGCAGAGCGTTACCGCTATACCCGGCTTGAGTTCGACGGCGATCACCTGGTCGGCGCGCTGACGCTGGGGCGGACTGAAAATGTCGGCATCCTGCGCGGCCTGATTCAGACGCGCGTCGATCTCGGCCCTTGGAAGGACAAGCTGAAAGAGAACCCGAACCGCCTGACAGAGGCCTATATCGCCTGCATGCATTAGCCCGGCAAGTCCGCTAGATTGCGGTTTCGGCCGCCCGCCTGCTATGGGGCGGTCAGAGACACCGACCGGACGCTGCCGCCACCTCTTATGACCAGCCAGTCTTCCCTGCCGGATGCGGACATTGCCTTCATCGAGCAAATGCTCGCGCGTTGGCGTGCCGACCCGGCCGCGGTCGACGCTGGATGGCGCGACTTGTTCGAAGCCCTGGACGAGGCGCCGGCGCCGGGCTCCAACGGCGCGACGGCCCTCGACGGCACCGATCAGGGGATGCGGGCGCGGGCGGCCGCCATATTGCTCCGCCGAGCCTACCGGGAACGCGGCCATCTGATCGCGGACAGCGATCCCCTCGGACTTGACCGCCAGGCGACCCATCCAGATCTCGATCCGGCGGGTTTGGGGCTCGGCGCGGACCTGCGCGATCTGCCGCTCGAGGAGGACGCTCTCTCCGCGACGAGCATTGGCGAGCTCGAGGCCAGGCTGCGTGCCCGCTATTGCGGCACGCTGTCGGCGGAGTTCATGCATCTGGACGATCCGGAGCCGCGCGACTGGCTGGCGTCCGCGATGGAAACCGGCTTCGGTGCGCCGCCCATTTCGGACAAGGCAGCAATTCTGGATCTGCTGATCCAGGCGGAGAGTTTCGAACAGGTCATGCAGACCAAGCTGCCGACGACCAAGCGCTACGGCATGGAGGGCTCGGAGAGCCAGATGCCGCTCTGCGAACGGCTGCTGCGGTGCGCGGCCGGGGCGGGGGTGCGCGAGATCGCGCTCGGGCCGATGCATCGCGGCCGCACCACCTTCATGGCGCTCTTTATGCACAAGCCCCTGGCGGCGATCTTCTCCGAATTCCTCGGCGTGCCCTGGCACGCGGCCGATCTCGGCATCGCCGGAGACGTCACCTACCATATGGGCCATTCGGTCGACCGAACGGTCGAGGGCGCGACCGTGCATATCTCGATGGCGAGCCACCCGTCCCACGTGGAAACGGTGATTCCCGTGGCGCTGGGCAAGGCGCGGGCGAGACAACGCCTGGGCGGCGGCCCGGTGCTCGGCCTGATGATGCATACCGACGCCGGCTTTGCGGGCCAGGGTGTCGTCGCCGAATGTTTCCAGCTTGCCGGGCTTGAGGGCTATGACACCGGCGGCAGCATCCATGTCATCGCCAACAACCAGGTCGGCTTCACCACGCGAACCAAGGACGCGCGCACGTCGCGCTACTGCTCGGATATGGGCAAGATCGTTCAGGCGCCCGTGCTCAGGGTCAATGGCGACGATCCGGAAGCCGCCCACCGCGCCGCGGGCATTGCGGTCGAATTCTGGCGCCGCTTCGAACGCGACATCATCATCGATCTCGTGTGCTATCGCCGCCAGGGCCACAACGAGCTCGACGAGCCGCGTTATACCCAGCCGCGCATGTATGCCGCCATCGACCGCCTGCCAGGCGTGCGTGCGCTGTACGCCGACCGTCTGATTGAGGAAGGGGCGGTGACGGCGGAATGGTGCGAGGCACAGGCGGAGCGCCATTGGCAGAGCTTTGCATCCGAGTTCGAGGCGGCTGAGGGCTACAAGCCGAACAAACCCGCTGCGTTCGAGCGGCATTGGGTCGGGTTCCGCGCCTGCGATCTGGAGACAGTTGAGAAACAGCCGGAGACCGGCGTTCAGATCACCACGTTACGGGAGCTGGGCGATGCCATGTCGCGGTGGCCCGCCGGTTTCAAGGTCAATGCCAGGCTTGCGACGCAGCTCGAAGCACGGGCCCGCACCGTGGCGCAGGGCAGGGACATCGCCTGGGCGACCGCCGAGACGCTCGCCTTTGCCAGCCTTCTGGTGGAGGGCGTTCCGGTCCGCCTGACCGGCGAAGACACGCGCCGCGGCACCTTTTCCCAGCGCCACGGCGTGCTCTACGACCAGGACACGGAAGCGGAACACATTCCCCTCAACCATCTGAGCGACGGCCAGGCGCGGATCGAGATCTATGACAGCCCGTTGTCGGAGGAGGCGGTTCTCGGGTTCGAATACGGCCACAGCCTCGCCGACCCAACGACGCTTGTGGCGTGGGAGGCGCAGTTCGGCGATTTCGCCAACACGGCCCAGGTGCTGATCGA
>JBPCWF010000060.1:0-3871 GCA_051009775.1 Hyphomicrobiales bacterium
CCTGCGGCACGATGGTCATCAGCGCCTGACCCGAGCCGACCACGCCGCCGACCGTATGCACGTCCAGCTGATGCACATAGCCGCTTTGCGGCGCGACGATGTCGATGCGCTTGAGCTGGGCTTCCGCAGCGACCCGCTTTTCGATCAGTTCGGCCAGCTGGGTCTGCACATCGCGCAGTTCGTTGAGAACCTGCGTGCGGGTGTCCTGGTCGAGCTGCAGGAGCTGGAGTTCGGTTTCCGAAATCCGCCCCCTGATCCGGGCGACCTTGGCGACAAGCTCGCCACGCGTCCCTTCGAGCGAGGCGGCCTCCCTCTGCAGGGCCAGCACCCGGGTCGTCGGCACCAGCCCCTGCTTGTTGAGGCCGATCAGGTCCTTGAGCTCCTTCTTGATCAGCACGGCCTGGGTCTCCTTGGCGACCTGCTGGGACCTGAGGCCCGTGATCTCCTCGTTCTGCTGCTCGACGCGCTTCTGCAATTGCTGCTTCTGGCCGGACAGCGTCGCCCGGCGCGACTGGAACAGCCGCGTCTGGCCCTTGACGGTCCTCTCGACCCCGCTGTCAATCACGCGCGAAGTCAGTTCGGGCGGAAACTCGACCTCGTCGACCCCGTCGCGTTCCGCTTCAAGCCGCGCCTGCTTGGCCAGGAGCTCGTAAATCTGCGTATTGAGGATTGAAAGCCGGGCGCGGGTTTCCGTGTCGTCCAGGCGGACCAGCACTTCTCCCGCAATGACACGAGCACCTTCCTTGACCCTGATCTCGGCGATGATGCCGCCTTCGAGATGCTGCACCTTCTTGGAGTTCGATTCGACCACGACCTGCCCGCTCGCGATCACCGCACCGCTGATCGAGGCAAGCGCGGCCCAGCCGCCAAGCCCGACGGTCAGACCGAGCAACAGCGCGAAGCCGATGATCTGATAGCGCCTCAGGCTGCTCGATGTGCTGTTTTTCGCGATGTCCTGCGCCATTCTCTAAGCTCCACCATGGTCGCGGCGCGGGGTGGCCTCCGCAACCCTGCCCGGCACGCTCTGGGTGACCGCCGCCAGCACCTCGTCGCGCGGACCGAAGGCCGCCATCTTGCCGTCTTTCAGGAACAGGAGCTGATCGACGGCGCCGATCGCGCTCGGGCGATGCGCGGCGACGACCACCGTGCAGCCGTTGTTCTTCAACTGGTGAATGGCCGCCACCAGGGCCGCCTCGCCTTCGGCGTCCAGGTTCGAGTTCGGTTCGTCGAGCACGACGAAGATGGGATCGCCGTAAAGCGCTCTCGCCAGTCCGATCCGCTGCCGCTGGCCGGCGGAGAGCGCAAACCCGCCCTCGCCCACCAGGGTATCGTATCCGTCCGCCAGGCGCAGGATCATCTCGTGCACATTGGCCCGCTGCGCGGCGGTGACCACCGCTTCGCTGTCGGGCTCGGCCTCAAGCCTGGCGATGTTCTCCGCGATCGTGCCGGAGAACAGTTCGACATCCTGGGGAAGATAGCCGACATAGGGGCCGAGCGCTTCCGGCGACCATTGATCGAGGGTCGCATCGTCGATCCGCACCGTGCCCTTCGCCGCCGGCCACAGGCCGACAAGGGCGCGCACCAGACTGGTCTTGCCGGCCCCGGTGACGCCGATAACCCCGAGTGCGGTGCCCGGCTGCAGCTCGAAATTCAGCCCGTGCAGGATGATCTCGGTGCTTCCCGGCGCACGGACGAAGAGCTGTTCGACATGGAGGTGACCGCGCGGCGGCGGCAACTGCATGGTCGGCACGGCCTCCTGCGCCGTTTCCAGCGCACCGCCGAGGCGGTCATAGGCCTTGCGTGCCTGAAGGAACGAGCGCCAATGGGTGATCGCCTGTTCGAGCGGTTGCAGAGCGCGCGACATGATGATCGACGCGGCAATCATGGTGCCCGGCGTGATCAGCTGCTGGACCGCGAGATAGGCGCCGAGCGCAAGCATCGCCGACTGAAGGAACAGGCGCGTCGCCTTGGAGAAGCTGGTGATCTCGCCCGCCCGGTCGCTCGCCTGAATCTGCTGGTCGAGCGCCGTGCCGTGCAGCCGCTGCCACTTGGCGCGGAACTGGCGCGTCATGCCCATGGCCTTGAGCACTTCGCTGTTGCGCCGGCCTTCCTCGACCAGGGCATGCGACGCCATCGACGCCTGTGCCGAGCGGGTCATTGGCTCACGGGTCACGATCTCATTGAACGCGGCGACGGCGAACAAAATGAGCGCACCGATTACCGCGAACACGCCAAGCCACCAATGCAAAAGGAAGATGACGCCCAGATAGACCGGCGTCCATGGCGCGTCGAACAGGGTGAACGGGCCCGGGCCGCCGACGAACTGGCGCAGGGCGTCGAGGTCGCGGACCGGCTGGCTGTTGACGTTGGGCGAATGCCTGAGCGCGTGGATAAACACCGCACTCAGCGTCTCGTCGCTGAGTTCCTCGTCGACCCGCCGCGCGATGCGCACCAGGAGCCGTGAGCGGATCAGTTCCAATGCGCCCATGAACGCAAACAGCACGGCAACCAGGATCAAGAGCGCCACCAGCGTTGGAATGCTGCCGCTGGTCAGCACCCGGTCATAGACCTGAAGCATGAACAGCGGTCCGGTCAGCATCAGCATGTTGATGAAGAAGCTGAACACGCCGGCACTGGCGAAGGCACCCCTGCATGTCGCGAAGGCGGCCTTGAGGCGCGTTTCAGGCACGCCGGCATGCGGGGGCTTGGACATAATCGCTTCTATAGCCCGATATCAATTTAGATTCCATTGAAGCAACCGAGCGCGGCCGGTCGGTACGGGCTTTGTACACAAACATCAGCCGTCAAGCAGCTTGGTCAAATAGTCGCCATAGGCCGTCGACTTGTATCTCTGGTTGATCAGCGCCGCCAGGTGCTCGGCATCGATGTAACCGTTTGCCAGGGCGATCTCTTCCGGGCACGCGATTTTGAGCCCCTGACGGCTCTCGATGGTGCGCACGAAGTTCGCCGCATCGAGCAGGCTCTCATGGGTGCCCGCATCGAACCAGGCATAGCCGCGCCCCATGCGCTCGACCTGCAGCGCACCCCTGGACAGGTAGGTCTTGTTGACCTCGGTGATCTCCAGTTCGCCGCGCGCCGACGGCTTGAGCTCCCTGGCGATGTCGACCACGGCATTGTCGTAGAAATAGAGGCCGGTGACGGCCCAGTCCGATTTCGGCTCGGTTGGCTTTTCGACGATCGACAGCGCCTTTCCGGCCGCATCGAGCTCAACGACGCCGTAGCGCTGCGGATCGTGGACACGGTAGGCGAACACGCTCGCCCCGGTCTCACGGTTCGCTGCACTGTGCAGCAGTTCGGTCAGGCCATGGCCGAAGAAGATGTTGTCGCCGAGCGCAAGCGCGCAGCGGTCCTTGCCGATGAAGCGCTCGCCGATGATGAATGCCTGGGCCAGGCCCTCAGGCTTCGGCTGCTCCGCATAGGCAAACGAGACGCCCCACTGGCTGCCGTCGCCCAGCATGGCGCTGTATTTCGGCAGGTCCTGCGGCGTGGAGATGATCAGGATGTCGCGGATGCCGGCGAGCATCAGCGTCGTGAGCGGGTAATAGACCAGCGGTTTGTCGTAGATCGGCAGCAATTGCTTGCTGGTCGCCAAGGTCACCGGATGCAGCCGCGTTCCCGCGCCACCGGCCAGAATGATACCCTTCATGTGTGCTCCGTTTCGATCCGGTTTCTGCGAAGTTCCCGTGCCATGAGCCGTTACGACATGGACCGGGCGAGCGCGTCCTGCCACGCCGGCAGCTCGATGCCGAAGGCCGCCCGCAGTCTGGCCGTGTCGAGGACGGAATAGCGCGGCCGCGCCGCCGGGGTCGGATAGTCCTCCGTGGCGATCGGCCTGACCGCCGCCGGCACT
>JBPCWF010000061.1:0-3087 GCA_051009775.1 Hyphomicrobiales bacterium
GAATCTGGTTAATTTATCCATTCGCTTGGTCGCACGGGCGTGTCGATTTGGCAAGTGGAAGCGGCGCAGGCGGACGCCTTACCGGCGCTTGCTCACCGCTTTCGCGACAAAGGCGAGTGCGGTTGCCAGCAGCACCGCGCCGAGCTGGTAAAGCGGCACGGCAAGAAAGGCGAGACCGGCCTGCGCATCCGGTTTTTCGGTAAAGATAAAGGCGCTCGCGTAGATGAAATACCCGAAACCCGTAGCGGCAATGAGGCCCGCCCCCAGCACCAGCAGGGCAAAGATGTGTCCGACAAGCCGCCCGGCGGCGAACCAGGCGAGCACGTAGGGCAGGGCGATCCAGCAGGCGAAGGCGACCGCCGCAACCATTTGCTCTGGAGATGAAAAATCGCCCTCATGCACCATCAGGCCGAGCGACCCGGCGGCGGCAAGCAGGGCGAATATGCGGATGGCGCGAGCAAGCATGGGGGTAGTGTTTCGGTTTCGGGCGTGTTTGTCATCCCACGACTTGATGCCCCACACATAAAAACCCCGCCGGGCTTGACGTTGCCTCGCCCGGCGGGGTCTGGAGAGTCATCTCATCCTTGTTTCAAACGGGGCCTGATCGGGTTTCGCAGAACCGGTGCGTCGACGCGCGTTTCGCTGCCGGCTTCAGCCCGTGCCGGAGAGCGTTGGCGTAACAGCCCGGTGTCACTGCCTCATGTGACCCCTTCCCGGGAGACCCGGGATTTTTCAAGCCCGGCCCGCGCCCTGGTCCAGGCACGCAACATATCCGGTAGCAATCCTACCGTTCGCCCAGACCGTTCTGGCACAGGGTGCCGGAACTTTTCGTGAATTGTATGAGATTGTATTTGGCTGCCGTCCCGTGCGCGTGCGTGAACTATCGCTTCGACGTTCACGCCCTCCGGGACGGCCCAAGTTCGTCCGGAGGAGTCATTTTCCTAAACCTCCTTTCGACATGCGTCACATGACGCAACGCCCATGGTGCGCCTGCGGAGGGTTCTCGTCAAATCACGAATTGCCGCAGCATGTGGAAAACCGTGATCTAGCCGCCGACCTTGCCGCCGCCCTTCCGGCGGATGGCGACGACGGAGGGGCGCGGCGGCATGGTCGCGTTCAAGTCCGTTTCCGGCCAGCGCGTGGCCGGATCGTCGTAGCTGCCCTTGACCTTTTTCCCCGTGACGGGATCGCGCCTGACGCCTGCGGCGGGGTGCTGGATGGCGACAAACAGCGTTTCGCCGTCGGGGGTGAATTTCGGCCCGCACACCTCCGCGCCCACCGGCGCGCCGAACAGGCGTTTGGCCGTACGCCGTGCGGCTCCTTGCGTGTCCAGCGCCCAGACGCCGTCGACGCGTTTGGTCTTGCGTGCAAGCCCGCCCTGGTCGCTCGCCACCCACAACCGGCCCCGGTCATCGACCGCGCAATTGTCGGGTGCCGCGAACCAGCCTTCCGCGCTCGTCATGGCGCTCCAGTTCGACCCGTCCTTGCCTTTCGGCCCGCACAGCACCAGCGGATCCCAGCGGAAACGGTCCGCGCCATGATCGCCGCCGGGAGGCTTCAGCTCGAGGATGTGGCCGTAGATATTGCTGGGGCGCGGGTTGGCGGCATCCTCGCGGCCCGCCGGGCGCTTCGAATTGTTGGTCAGCATCACATAGACGGTGCCCGATTTAGCATTTGGCTGCACGTCTTCAGGCCGGTCCATCGGCGTCGCACCAAGCAGATCGCCGGCCCGGCGGGCCTCGATCAGGACATCGGCCTGGGACCGAAAACCGTTAGCCGGGGTGAGGGGACCCTCGCCGAAGATCAGCGGCAGCCATGTGAGCGTGCCATCGGCGTCGAAGCGTGCCACCGACAGGGTCCCGTCATCCAACAGGCTGCGGTTGGCGCTTGCGTCGTCAAAGACGGGTTTGGCTGTGACGAACCGGTAGACGTAATCGAAGCGCTGGTCGTCGCCCATATAGACGACGAGCCGTCGATCGGGCGGGTTCACAATCGTCTCGCACCCCTCATGCTTGAACCGGCCGAGCGCGGTGCGCTTGACCGGCGTCGAGGCCGGGTCATAGGGGTCGACCTCTACCACCCAGCCGAAGCGGTTGGCCTCGTTGGGTTCCTTGGCGAGATCGAAGCGGTCGTGATAACGGCCCCAGACCTGACCGTTGGCGGGTAGCCCGAAGCGTTTGTAGTTGTGCGCTTCGCGGTGGCCCTCGGGCAAGCGGCCCAGAAAATAATAATTGATGTTTTCCTCCGCCATCAGATAGGTGCCCCAGGGGGTCTGGCCGCCGGCGCAATTGTTGAGGGTGCCGAATACGGTTCGGCCCTTCGGGTCCTGCGATGTTTTGAGCCGATCATGGCCGGCGGCCGGGCCGGAGATCGCCATTTTGGTGTGGGCGGTAATGCGGCGGTTATAGGCGCTGTCGGCCACCGGCGCCCATTGCCTTTGCGAATCGCGTTCGACTTCGACCACTGAGCCGCCATGGGCGGCCATTTCGATCTCTACCAGCGCGCGCGTCATTCCCGCGAAGGCTGCCTTGCGGTCCTGACGGCCGAGACCGGGAAACATCAGCTCTTCATTGGTGAATTCGTGATTGACGCAGAGCAGGCCGCGGGTGGAGCTTGCGGAGCCTCGCGGCAGCGGGAAATAGCCTAGAAAATCGTTGTTGTAGCCGAACTGCATCGCCTGGGCTTCGGCCGACTGGCGTTGCGGATCGAAGGCAGGCGCGCCGGCAACGACCGGGTCGCCCCAGCGCAACACCACATCGAGTTCGTGATCGGATGCAAGGATGTGGCCGTAGGTGGGTGTGGTAATTGCTTCAGCAAAGTCGAACGCGGTGTCGCTCGCGGGCGCGGCCATCGCGGCCATCTTCGGATCGCTCATGGCAGCGATGACGCCCGCCGCCAGCCCGCCTTTCAGTAAATCGCGCCGGCCAAAACGACAAGCAAGAATGTCGCCGATCGGCGCCGCCATGGACCGCTCGGCGGGAATATCCTCGCGTGCCTCGCGGCCGCGCCATCCTGCGTCGTCGGCTCCGTGAGAATCGTCCATTTCCGCCTCCGCCCGATCACGTTACGATAGCGTGTCACGTGAGC
>JBPCWF010000062.1:0-3353 GCA_051009775.1 Hyphomicrobiales bacterium
TCCATCTCGATCTGCGAGGTATCGAGCAGCCGCAGGATCGGCTGCTTCGCAATGACGTTCTGGAAGTTCTCGACGAATGTTTCCGATACGGTTCCGTCGAACGGCGCCGCTACCGTCGTGTAGGACAGTTCGAGCTTTGCCCGGGAGATCGCTGCCTCAAGTGCGGCGAACTGGGCACGGGCCTGCCGTGCCGCCGAGGTAAGCGTGTCCACACGTGCCTGCGGGGAGAAGCCTTCCTTCAACAGTTTTTCCTGGCGCTCGAGCTGTTGCTGGGTGTTCACCACCCGCGCTTCGGCGGCGGCCAGATCCGCGGTCAGCCGCTTGACTTCCGCCTCGAAACGGTCGGGCTCGAGAACCGCGAGCACGTCCCCTTCCTTGACCTTGTCGCCGACACTGACGCGCCGCTCGACCATTTTGCCGGAGACTTCGAACGCAACATTGATTTCCTGGGTTGCCTTTGCACGGCCCGGATAGACGTCCGTGCGAAAGCGCTCCGCGTCGCCGACGATCATGGAGACCACGGGACGCACCGGCACTTCGGGTGGCGGCGCCTCGTCACATCCGGACAAGACCAAAGCTGACAGCACCGTTGCGAAAACAACTGCGTGTGCCGGGCGGTGGAGATTACTCACCGGTGGCGTATGCAATAGAGCTTCCCCTCTCTTCTGCTGTGTGTGAATTTAGGCACCACTCAGTGACTTGAGTCCACTTCAAACTACTTCGAACGCCGCACCGAGTCTGTCTCCGCTGCATTTTGTCGTCAATTGGTAAGAGCCGGAGACGGTCGCAAGCTATGAATTGGTCCTTTGTGAACGTATAGAAACAAGTCGCCTTTCCGTGCCGGGTCCGGCATTACCTGCCACAGGCTCGCACGATGCCGTAATGCGGGTCGACCTTAAACGCGAGTGAAGCTCATGGACGCGATAACCCAACGCACAGTCGAACCGATCCACGTGCTGATGCTCAGCATCCTCGTGCTCTACCTCGGCCTGCAACTCAACCGGAGGATCCGCTTCCTGAGCGAGAACTACATCCCTCCGGCGGTCACCGGCGGACTGATCTGCAGCACAGTCGTTCTTGCGGTCTATGCCTTTTTCGACATCGAAATCTCCTTCGATTTGCAGATCCGCGATGTGCTGCTCCTGGTGTTCTTCAGCACCATCGGACTGTCGGCGAAGCTGAGCACGCTTGCCGCCGGCGGAAGGGCGCTCGCGCTTCTCGTCGTCGTCGCGGCCGTTTTTCTGGCCGCACAGAACGCCACCGGGGTCGGCATCGCCGTAATGCTCGGCAGCAACCCCGGTTACGGCCTGATGGGCGGCAGCGTGTCGTTCGCCGGCGGCCACGGCACGGCGATTGCCTGGGGCAACGAGGCCGAGGCGGCGGGTCTGGCCGGCGCCGGCGCCGTCGGCATCGCTTTCGCCACCTTCGGTCTGATCGCCGGCGGCCTGCTCGGCGGGCCGGTTGCGCGATATCTGATAAGCAGCAACAGTCTCGAACCGACCGCCAGTGAAGACGGCCCGCAGGGACCGGACGGCGCCACGGCGGACGACCGCGGCGACCCGCTCTTCGACACGCTCACCGTGATCCTGGTGCTCGCGATCTGTGTGGCGGCGGGCGACACGGTCAACCGTTTTCTGTTCGCCAGAGGTGTTCTGCTGCCCGGTTTCCTGACCGCGATGTTCATCGGAATCGTGATTACCAACCTGTCGGACATACTGAAGTTCGAGCTGAAAGCCTCGACGCTCGACAGGTTCGCTCAGGTCGCCCTGAACATCTTTCTGTCGATGAGCCTGATGAGCATGAAGCTCTGGAGCCTCGCGGGCGCGGCCGGTCCGATTCTCATCGTCCTCATGGCGCAGATGCTGGTCATCACGCTGTTCGCTGTCCTCATTGTGTTCTGGGTAATGGGCCGGGATTACGATGCGGCCGTCATATCGTCCGGCTTCGTCGGGCTCGGACTCGGCGCGACCCCGGTGGCGATCGCCAATATGGATGCGGTGACCTCCCGGTTCGGCCCCTCTCCCAAGGCGTTTCTGATAGTCCCCCTGGTCGGCGCTTTCTTCATCGACATCCTGAACGCGTTCTCGATCAAATTCTTCATCGGCGCCATTGCCCGATGGTTCGGCTAGAGCATCGGGGGCCGGTCTCATCGCCAATCGCCAATTGGCGCTGGAGTACGATCATTCTATGGATGCGTCTTCCGACCCCACAACACCAGCCATCTCGAAAGCGCGACGCACCACCCCGAAGGCAAACGCCGTGCTGACGCCGGTCAGGATAATGCCGTTCGCCGATTCCAGACTGCTCAGAAGCTGCCATGCCGGGTTCAGCGTGACGTCGCCGTAGCCAAGCGTGGTGAATGTCGCGGTCGAAAAGTACAGCGCGCGCGCAAAGCCGTCGAACTCTCCCAGTTGCACGTAAACGACAGCCCACAGCCATATCTCAACCGAGTGCATAAAGAAGATGCCGAAAATGGCCAAGATAATAAAGCCCATGATGCGCAGATGGAGGTTCATGCGTGCCGCCACTCTCAGGTGGTTCCTGAGCACCGCTATGAGGCTGACCAGGCCGACCACATGAATGATTGTTGTCGCGATGATCATCGACGACCCGATAAGAAGCTGACCGTTCATTGTCTTCCACCCCTGCTGCAATTTGCGACGGCTCATTTAGCCCGTTGCCGCAGTCCTGTCCGGCAAAACTTTTCGCGTATTCTCCGCCGGCCGGGCCCGCGGGCACAGAAATGACATTTGTCGCCAATTGGTAAGACAGAAGCTTTGCGGCCTGCTTCGTCTCAATCTAGTTTGAACCGGACAGGCCGCGCGGGCGCTCCGGCCGTGAATGTTTGTTGGTACAGAGAGAGGAGTTCAGGTGATGACTGCCTTGGGTAACCTTGTCCGTCACGTATGCATCATGCTTGCCCTTGCGGCCGTGGTTCATATGGCCGGGTTTACCACCAGCGTTTCGGCACAGGCCGACAAGCCGAACATCCTGGTCATCTGGGGCGACGATATCGGCCAGTCCAATATCAGCGCCTACACCTTCGGGCTGATGGGGTACAGAACTCCCAATATCGACCGCATCGCCAAGGAAGGCATGATGTTCACCGATTATTACGGCGAGCAGAGCTGCACCGCCGGGCGGGCGTCCTACATCACCGGACAGAGCGTCTACCGCACCGGACTGTCCAAGGTCGGACTGCCGGGCGCGGATCTCGGCATGCAGGAGGAAGATCCGAACATTCCCGCGCTGCTCAAGCCGCATGGCTATGTGACCGGCCAGTTCGGCAAGAACCACTTCGGCGACAAGGACGAGCACCTGCCGACCAATCACGGCTTCGACGAGTTCCTCGG
>JBPCWF010000063.1:0-22627 GCA_051009775.1 Hyphomicrobiales bacterium
ACATAATAGAGCACGGGGTCGCGCGGTTCGAGCATGAAAGGCGATCTGTCGTTAACGTGAAAATGTTCGCGCCCCGCGTTGCGGTCCGGCCCCTTGGCGATGCCGACCAGCTTGACGTCGCCGATGCCGAGATCCTCGAGCACCTGACGGGCGGCGCCGAGCTGACCGGGGCCGCCGTCGATCAGCACCAGGTCGGGCCATGGCGGCGCCTCGCCGTCGCGCGTCTCCGCATCGCCCTCGCCGCGCGTGGCGTCCTCCTTCAGGAGACGCGAGAACCGGCGGGTCAGCACCTCGCGCATCATGGCGTAGTCATCACCGGCCGCGATGTCGGCGCTCTTGATGTTGAACTTGCGGTACTGGTTCTTGAGGAAGCCCTCCGGTCCGGCGACGATCATGGCGCCGACCGGATGGCTGCCCTGGATGTGGCTGTTGTCGTAGACCTCGATGCGCTCGGGCGCCTGATCGAGGCCGAACTGTTCCGCCACGCCTTCGAGCAGCCGGGTCTGAGAGGCCGATTCCGCCATGCGCCGCCCCAAAGCCTCCCTGGCATTGGCGAGCGCATGCTCGACCAGTTCCAGCTTCTCGCCGCGTTGCGGCGTGGTCACCCTCACCTTGTGGCCGGTCTTGATGCCAAGCGCATCGGACACCAGCGCACGCGACTTGATCTCGTGGCTCAAGAGAAGCTGTTTCGGGCAGGGCTTGTCGTCATAGAACTGGGCGAGGAAGGCTTCGAGCACCTCCGGGGCCGAGTGGCTCTTGTCGGCGCGCGGATAGAACGCCCGGTTGCCCCAGTTCTGGCCGGCCCGGAAGAAGAACACCTGGACGCAGCTCTGCCCGCCCTCCTGCGCCACGGCGAACACATCCGCCTCCGACACGGTTTGCGGGTTGATGCCCTGATGGCCCTGTACATGGGACAGGGCGCCGATCCGGTCGCGGTAGATCGCGGCCTGTTCGAAGTCGAGCGCCTCGGCCGACCGCTCCATCAGGGTCGCCAGATGCCCCTTCACCGCGTCGCTCTTGCCGTTCAGGAACTCGAGCGCTTCGGCGACGAGGACATCGTGCCCCTCCTCGCTGATCTCGCCGGTGCACGGCGCGCTGCAGCGTTTGATCTGGTAGAGCAGGCAGGGCCGCGTCCGGCTCTCGTAGACCGAGTCCGTGCAGGAGCGCAGGAGAAACGCGCGCTGCAGGGCGTTGATCGTGCGGTTGACC
This sequence comes from Hyphomicrobiales bacterium, assembly GCA_051009775.1. GTDB lineage: Bacteria > Pseudomonadota > Alphaproteobacteria > Rhizobiales > JAJFHB01 > JBPCWF01. The sequence continues at coordinate 1,210 of JBPCWF010000063.1, forward strand.
GCGCCGGCCGACGCGAACGGCCCGAAATATTCGCCCGCCTCATTGCGCGCGCCGCGGTGCTTGACCACGCGCGGCACCCGGTGGCGTCTGGACACCAGGATATAGGGGAACGACTTGTCGTCGCGGAAGTTGATGTTGAAGCGGGGCTTGAGCTTCTTGATCAGGTTCGCTTCGAGCAGCAGGGCCTCGGCTTCCGATGCGGTGGTGATCAGCTCCATCTCGACCGTGGTCGCGATCATGCGCGCGATCCGGTTGGTGTGGCCCATCAGCCGGGTATAGCTCTGGATGCGCTTCTTGAGACTGCGCGCCTTGCCGACATAGAGCACGTCGCCGGCCTGATCGAGCATGCGGTAGACGCCGGGCCTGTTGGGCGCGTGGCGCATAACCTCACGGATCACCTCCGGGCCGCTGCGGACCGGGGCGTCTGCGGTTTCGTGCTCTGCGTCTGGTGTCTGCAGGTCTGACATGGCCTAGCTGAACCGGTTTGGACGCCGCGATGCGTTACGTCCGGCCCTGGATCCGTTCGATTTCGATACCGACGCTGGCCGCTTCAGGCATCACATCGGGCTTTTCGATTCGGATGCGAACGCTCATGACGCGGGTGTCGTCCAGGCAGCGCGCGGCAAAGCGCTCCGCCAGCGTCTCGAGCAGATTGACATGGCCCTTGTCGATGATCTCCTTGATCTTGGTGACCACGCGCTCATAGTCGACCACCGTGCGGAACACGTCGTCGCGCACCGGCTCGGTCTCATCAACCATCAGATCGACATTAATGATGATCCGCTGCGGCGCAATTTTCTCATGATCGTGCACCCCGACCAGGGCCTTGAGCTCCAGATCGCGCACGAACACGTGGCGCACCGCGCTCAACGCGTCGGCGGCCCGGTGCGGCGGCGGCGCTTCATTCATGTCTTGCGTTCCCATGGCCCCTCACCCTTTCACTCCGCGCACTATAGCGCAACTCAGCTGCCCTGATGCTGAATGTCGGGGGTCCGCCACAGCAAATGCTGGCCGCCGTCGAGCGCGATCATCTGGCCGGTCATCGCCGGCGCGCCGAGGATGAACTTCACCGCCTCGGCAATCTCGTCCGGCGAGGTGCCGCGCCCGAGCAGCATCGCGCCCGCCTCGCGCTCGAAATCGGCCTCGGTCTGCTGCGGGCCAGGCAGGGTCGGCCCGGGCCCGATGGCGTTGACCCTGATGCGCGGGGCGAAGGCCTGGGCCATGGTCTGCGTCGCCGTCCACAGCGCCGACTTGCTGATCGTGTAGGTGAAGTAGGTCGGCGCCAGCTTCCACACCCTCTGGTCGATGATGTTGATGATGTCGCCAGTGCGCTCCGGGCCGAGCCCGTTGGCGAAAGCCTGGGCCATGAACAGCGGGGACCGCAGGTTGACGTCCATGTGTCTCGACCAGCTCTCGGCGGTCATGGTGCCCGCTTCGTCATAGTCGAACCGCGCGGCGTTGTTGATCAGGCAATCGAGGCCGCCGAACGCCCCGTGGCAGGTTTCGACGAGACGGGCCGGCGCATCGGCGTCGCTCAGGTCGGTGCCGAACGCCTGCGCCGTGCCGCCCGCCGCGGTGATCTCATCGACCAGCTTGTCGGCGTCGCCTCGTGACGATCCGTAATGAGCGCAGATGGCCCAGCCGTCTTCGGCGAGGCTCAGAGCGATCCGGCGGCCGATGCGCCGCGCTGCGCCGGTGATCAGAACCGATTTATCCATAGCGAAACGCCATCCCTGACTTAGAGCCGCGGATCATTGGCCAGAACTCCGCGGTGATTGCAAGGGATCAGTTGAGCACCAGGTTCGCCATGTCGCGGTCGGGCGTGAAGACGAAGAAGATATAGGCGCAATAGGCCAGAACGAAGCCGGTCGCCGGCAGGCGGGATATCGTGCTGCGGCGGATCACGAAGGGCACGAGCGCCAGGGTCGCCGCAAGCATGATCCACAGGTCGTAGCGCAGAATGGATTCCGGCACCGGCACCTCGGCCAGCATGGAGGTCAGCCCCATGATCGCCAGGATGTTGAACAGGTTGCTGCCCAGCACGTTTCCGATCGCGATGGCGCAATGGCCGCGCAACGCGGCGGACAATGTGGTCGCCAGTTCCGGCAGCGACGTTCCAAGCGCGATGATGGTGAGCCCGATGGCGGCCTTGGAGATATCGAACGCCTGGGCGATCGCAACGCCGTTCTCCACGATCAGCTGCGCGCCGAACGGCAGGCCGATCAGACCGGCCAGCACGAAGACACCGATCATCGAGGGCGAATGCGGCAGGCCCGACACCCCGTCGATTTCCTCGACCTCCTCTTCTTCCGCGGGCACGCTCTCACCCGGCGACATCTGCGACCGGCGGCCCGACTCCAGGAGGAACAGAATGATCAGCCCGAACAGAACGGCGCCATGCCACATGCCGAGCGGGCCCAGATAGCAGAACAGCACGAACAGAACGCTGGCGGCGATCACATAGCAGGTGTTGCGGCCGATGAATTGCTGGTTGCAGTCGGTGGGGTGGATCAGTGCGGGAAGGCCGATGACGAGCAGGACATTGGCGATGTTGCTTCCGACGATGTTGCCGATGGCGAGATCGGGAGAGCCGGTGGTTGCTGCACGCACCGAAACCACGAGCTCCGGTGCCGAGGTTCCGAACGCGACGACCGTGAGGCCGATGATCAGCGCCGGGACGCCGAGTCGTACCGCCAGGGCCACCGAGCCGCGCACAAGCAGATCGCCACTCACGAGCAGAATCACAAAGCCCGCCAACAGGCCAAGATAGATCATATAATGCGCTCTCTTCCCCCGCACCGAATGCAGAACTGCACCGCGCGGCACCAAGAACCCCTAGAGCGATACTCCCTCGCCCGGCCTCGAACCGTGCTACCGGCCTGTCGTTCTATATAGGAGCCTGATTCGAAATCAAAACCCACGATGCGATAAAGTCATTAAGATTGAATCCGGCCGCCGTGAGCGGGCCGTCGGCATCCGATGGAGCATTTAGACGTAAATGATCTTGCCGGGCGGCCGGACCATGGAGGCGCACAGCATCGATCGAGAGCGATCTGGTATCTGCGGACCCTGTTTCAACCCGCTCAAGAAGTGTTCTTTGCGATGGCCGCAGCGCCCGGCGGACGGTTCGGCCACGAACCGACGTCCATCGCCTGCCGCGGCATCCCGTTAGCGGAGCTGTTCCGGCCCGTCCGGCATGAAGGGCAGGTCGGTATCGTCCGGTTTGGCGCCGAAACCCGTCAGAAGTGCATGCACCTGCCCGCGGTGGTGGGTCTGGTGGTTGAACAGATGTGTGAGCAGAAGTCCCAGGGGTTTGGTGATCTCACGGCCGGCCGCGCCCGAGTACCAGGTGAGATCACCGTCCAGATCCTCCGCCGCGAGTGTCGCTGCCCAGTCGGCGATCGACCGGTCAAGGCGCGCCCGCGCCTCCTTGAGACGGCTCCAGTCATCGATCTCCCCGACCGACGAGGCGATATCCGGCGCCGATGGGCCCTCAAGGCCGGCAATGCGGCTCAACCAGATCCGGTCCGCCCACAAGAGGTGATTGAGCGTGCCGTGAATCGAGCCGAAAAACGCGCCGCGGTCCGCCCGGCGCTGCTGGTCAGACAGGCCGTCGGCCGCCCGGTAGATGCTACCGTTCTGCCAGCTGTTATAGGCAGCCATGGTGCGGACATACGCGGTCGTGATCATCTGTGCACGCCTTGTTCTAGAGCATCCTCCAGTGACAAGAACCAGTTCTGGTCAATGCATTCCGCCCGCACCTTGCCATTGAAGGCTTCAACGAAGCTGTTGTCCGTCGGTTTTCCAGGTCGACTGAAGTCGAGTACGATGCCAGGCTCGCCGAAACCGCTCTGGTAAGACCGAGTTTCCGAACCAAGGGGGCGCAGCCGACCATCCGTCAGGCAGCTATCGCGGTTTAATCGCTTGAAGGCAATGTGAAGACAAAATTAGTGCCCGCCGCGTCGCTGCGGTCGACCCAGATCCGTCCGCCGAGATATTCAACAATCATTCGACTTATCGCGAGACCGAGTCCGGTGCCGGTGGGATTGCCAGAAATGTCCGATGACGATTGGTGAAACCGGTCGAAAACCGATTCTCGCTGATCTGCAGGAACACCCGGGCCGTTGTCCGAGACGCTAACCGAATGCATGCCGGTGTTCGACGCCAAGCTAATTCTTACGATTCCAGTTTGCTTCGGACTGAATTTTAGTGCATTCGAAAGTAGATTGAGCACCACTTGAGAAACCCGGTCTCGGTCTCCGTTAACACGAGCGGCGGATTTTGGAAGACTGACGTCGAGGCGCACTCCTTCGGCCTCATAAATGCCACTCATGCTCTCCGCAGCATCTCGGACGACTGAGCCGAGATCAAAGAGCTCAACTTGCCAGTCCATTTGGCCCGCTTCGATTTTGGCCGCGTCGAGAACCTGGTTAATGAGGCGGGTAAGCCGTTCGCTTTCACGGATCACCACGCCCAGGTACTCCTGGCGCTGCGCGCATTCCATGTCAGGTTCATCGAACATAAGCTCCGTGAGCGCTCGGATCGACGTCAGAGGTGTTCTCAGTTCATGGGTCACCGTTGAGAGAAACTCATCCTTCAAGACGTCCAGTTCCTTCAGACGCTCGTTCGCTTGACTGAGTTCTTCGGTCGCAATCTCGAGTGCCTGGCTCTTTTCTTCAAGCCGACGGCTATATTCGAGAACCTGACTGGTTTCGTCCAGCATGCGCAAGATGTCTTCAGTTTTGGCGTCCTCTCGCTGGAGCATGGAAGCAACGGCAACACGCGCCGACGCCGCTCCTACCGCCCCGGCGATCAGCCGTTCGACAATGCGCACCATTTCGCCATCGGCAAATTCCATCGCACTCAAATTGAGATTTCGAAGACTTGCATAGTCCTCGAGAGCGCGGCTGGTCGCATCTCGACCGACAAAGCGCTCGCCCAGGTTGCTCAATGTTTGCATCTCCGGTCCGCTGCCGGAGTCGACCGCAGGTGCTGGAGTGCTTTCCGGATTTAGCGCTTCAACAAACAATGTCGCCTGGGTCCTCTCGATCATGCTGGGATTGCCGCACAGCGAAACCGTGACGAAGGCTACGATGTTTGCCAGCATGCTCCAAAACAGCGCATGACTGATTGGATCAAGGTTCTGAAGTCCGAAAAGTGCGTAGGGCCGCAGTGCTTCGACACCGAATAGTCCGTCGCGGACAAAATCTCCTGGCAGAATAGATGGAAGAAACAGCGTGTAGCCCCAGACAAGGAAACCGGCGCTCAAACCGGCCATCGCCCCTACCCGTGTCCCACCGCGCCAGAACAACGCACCAAACAGGACCGGGGCAAACTGCGCGGCTGCCGCAAACGACACAAGTCCTATGGAAACCAGCGCGTAGGAGGCATCGACCACTCGAAAGTAAAAATATCCGAGCGTGACCGTCAGCAACATCGCCGCACGCCGGACACCGAGAAGCAGCTGCGTCAGATCAGACGTTTGCCTGAGCTGCCGCGGGCCGAACCGCAAAAGAAACGGCATGACGAGATCGTTCGACGCCATAATGCTCACCGCAATCGTTGCGACGATCACCATTGCCGTTGCGGCAGACAGCCCACCAATGAAGACGGCCAACGCAAGCGCGCCCGCATCTTCGATCATCGGCAGCGCCAGCACGAAGGCATCGGCATTGACCGACCCATCAGGGAACCGCAAAAGACCGGCCAGTGCGATGGGCAGTACGAATATGTTGATGACAAGGAGGTATAGCGGAAACAACCAGATCGCGGTCCGAAGGTGATTCAGGTCGACGTTTCCGACAACTGTGACTTGAAACTGCCTCGGCAGGCATACGATCGCAGCGGCTGAAAGTGCGGTCAGAACCACCCAGTTCGGTGATGCGGCTTCGAAACTGAGCAATCGAGCAATTTCCGGCCGTTCGGCGGCGCGGGCAAACAATTCGCCAAATCCACCATGAAGAACGAATGTGACGAAAACACCCACTGCGAGAAACGCGGCGAGTTTAACCACCGATTCAAAAGCAACCGCGACAACAACCCCTTCGTGTTGCTCAGTTGCGTCGATGTGGCGCGCACCAAAGAGCATTGCGAACACCGCAAGGGCTACGGCAACAATCAACGACGCGTCGCCGGATCCGCCGCCCGAAATAACGGTCGGATCGCCAGCCAGGACTTCAAGGCTGGTCGATACCGCCTTCAGCTGCAACGCGATATAGGGAATGGTCCCAACGATCGCGATTGCCGCGACCAACCCGGCCACTCCCTGACTTTTGCCGTATCGAGCCCCTATGAAATCTGCGATGGAGGTCGTTCGTTGTGCTTTTGCGATCACAACGATCTTGCGTATGAGCAGCCAGCCAAATCCGAAAACCAATGTGGGACCGAGATAGATCGGAAGAAATCCAAGGCCTGATTGGGTCGCCCGACCAACGCTTCCGTAAAACGTCCAACTCGTGCAGTAGACCGCAATTGAAAGTGTATAAATTGCCGGATGATTTACGAGACCACGCCCCCGCTCCGCGCGCTTGTCCGCATAATAGGCAACGCCGAACAAAATGAGCATGTACAAGACCGCGACCAGAACAAGTTGCCATGCGGAGAACATGATGCGTCGTTCAGCTATCGGTGTTCTGTTTCGGCTGTTCCGGCCGCCAGGGCCGCATGGTCAACGCCAAAAGGCCGATGAGCACAGCCCAGGCGCCAAAAACATATGCGACCGTTGTCGGTATCCCGACGACCGTCGTACCCTGATTAAACAGATCGATCAGCGGACGGTTGAGCAACACGATGCCCAGAAGGGTCCCCGCCGCAGCCACTTCGCCAACACTTGTATCTCGTGTCATTGGTCCTCTCCGGATAGCCACACTCAGTACCGCGCCTGTTGTCGTCGAATCGCGACGATGTTTTGCGACGCGTCCACGGCATCGTGCAGCGTTTGTATCCCCGCTGCCTCAAGCATATCCAGGAATCGAAGAAAAAGTTCGGCGGTGGCAAGCGTGTCACCCAATGCCGTATGGCGATCTTCTTCGGTAATTTCGATGCCGAACCTTGCAATCAGTGAATCGAGGCTGAGGCTTTCGGCGGTTCCATAGAGTTGTGCGCCTAGCAATACGGTGTCCAAAACAGGATTGTCGAAATGAACACCACAGAGTTCCTGCTTCAACGTCAAAAACCGCATGTCGAAAGCGGCGTTATGCGCGACGAGAACCGCATCGCGTGAGAATGCTTGAAAACGCGGTAGGACCTCCGAGATAGCCGGCGCGTCGGCCACCATCTCATTGGTGATCCCATGCACTTTGCTGGACAGTTTTGGAATTGCGCGCCCGGGGTTGACCAGTTGATCAAAAATCTCTCCACGCAGAACGCGTCCATTTACAATTCGCACGCCGGCAATCGAGACAATTTCGTCACCGCGAGACGGCTCAAGGCCGGTGGTTTCGGTATCGAAAACGACGTATGTCGCCGACCGCAACGGAGTGTCGTCGATCGCGGCAGGATCGACCTGCTCAAGAAGATCGAAATCGTAAAACTCCGGCCTTTCCGATGGCCGTCTGACAGATTCCGTTGTGACATGCGCGTGCTGCAGTACCGGCGGCGCAAGCGGCAAACGCAGTCGAGCACCGCCGCTCAGGCTTGATTCACACCAAAACTCCGTATTGTGCCTATCGAGCACGTCATCCCCGCCAAGCCCTCCGAGACTGGCGTCAAGTGGTTCGCTGAGCCACCCACTGATTTCATTCATTGAGACGGCTGCGCCTTTCCAGTGCACATCGAGATAGACCTTTCGATTGGCTCTGGTTGCTTCAAGCGTAAAGGCTCGCAGCCCGGTCTTTTGCGAAATCCGGTTGATCATCCTGTCAACAACTTCAACGATTGTGAGGCTATCACAGTGCACCCAGACCGGTTCACCGGCGATTTCGACCGTCAGGTTTCGGCGTTCAGAGTCACGTCGGATCACACAGTTGAACAGTGAAACCGACGCCACGTCGCTCATCGGCCATGCACCGGATAGAATCTCGCGAGAATCCGTTTCCAATCTGTCGAGACGTTCGGACAAATCGATCACTTCGGACTGCAAGACCGCTTCGAAAGCGGCGCGTGCGTCGGTGTCCAATTCGGCATCTGCGGTAAGCATCTCCGTTGCGGCCCGAAGATTCGCCACGGGTCTGCGTAAATCTTCGGATGCCACGCGCAGCAACCGGTCACGCTTGGCGTGCAACGCAAGCGTTTGCGTGACGTCATCAAACGTCGCGACGTAGCCCGCCGGCTTGGTTGCCGCAGCGTCAAGTACGAGAGAAATTCGCCCCTGCAGTGTCGAACGCCCGTCACAGGTGGCACAAACCATAAGCGTGCTGAGGCCTTCGGGATGATTGGTATAGGCCTCGCTCTCAAAGCGATGTATCAGTCGCTCAAGCGCATGCCGAATTGGTTGGGCCGAGATTACACCAACAAGACTACGACCAAGTCCGAGGTCACCGGAAACATGCAAAATCTGCAGTGCTTTTCGATTGTATAGAAGGGTCTTGTGGTCGAGTGTGCAGATCACCACTCCCTGGTCGAGATCGCGCAGCACTGCTTCAAGCCGGTTTTTCTGACGTTCAGCCTCTTCGGTCGCGCGTTCGACTTCAACCTTCACTGCATTGCGCGCCCGTACCAGCACCTCGCTGGCCTCACGCACGACAGCCCCCAGCCCGCCAAGATATCGAGCATGGGTCTCAGTGAGGCCTGGTGAGCCGCCGGCGTGGAGTGTCGAGCGGAATTCGGCCACGATCGTCTCTATGGGACGCGACATGTTGTCGTCGAAAAGGCGCCAAACCCAGAAAACCAACCCAATGATGGTGAAGATAGCGAGGCCGCCAAACAGAACCAAATGTCGCGTTCCGCTCACCCCGATGCGCATCGCCGCGAGCCACATCGCAGCTCCGATTACGACGGCGCTGCCGAGACCGATAAGCGCAAAGAACAAAAAGACGCGACGGCGCAGGCTCCAATTCTCAAGCATCGTCCGGTTCATCAACTCCCAAAAGGTTCCGCACTTGTTTTGCCAAGTCCCTTGTCGAGAACGGTTTGGTTACATAGGCGTCGGCTCCAAGTGCCAGACCTTTTTCGGCCTCAATCTCACGCCCCTTCGCAGTAACCATGATGATTTTCAGCCCGTTCCAATTCGGATTTGCGCGTATTGTCTGGCAGACGTCGTATCCATCGCGCTTAGGGATCATCACATCCAGCAAAATAAGATCAGGCGGTGAGGCCGTGACCTCGGCAAGCGCCGCCTCGCCATCTTCTGCGACGCGGACTTCATATCCTTCCCGCTTCATCAGGTGCCGAAGGGATAATGTGATGCTGGCCTCGTCATCGACGATGAGAACCGATTTCGGCATGGCAATTCCTTTCTGCGGTCGGCAACACTTGCCTCACTTCGCTTTGCATACTGCTGTAAGGAGAAGGTCATTTGGTTCAACGGAGGTCCACGCGGCATTCTCCGGCAGCCCTTTGTCTGCGAACTTGGTCGTGGGGCCGATATCGGCCCTGCGCGCAGTCTCGCAATCGAAAATCTGCATTCCCGATGCGGCTGGTTGATAGCGCGTAATGAGGTAGATCGTCGCCAGTACGAAGTCCGGAGAATGTTCGTTTCTCCGGACCGAAGTGAGATCGACAGCAACGATGCGGTTCACTTGCGGCACTATCAATGTCCAGGGACTAATGACACTGCTGTACGCATAGGACTTCACCACACGGACTTGGTCGGGCAAAGCGTCAGCGGTCCGTTGGTGCCAGGAGTATCCGACCCATATCTGAAATCCGAGCATTGAAACGCCTGCCGCGGCCGGAATGAGCCAGCGCGGCGCGCGAAGTCTGAACAGCCGGAACACGATCAAGACGATACCGGCGGCACCAACTCCGATGACGATGGTTCCCAATAGATTGAAGACCATCCAATCTCCCTCTAGCTGAGTGCGGATTGGGAATGCGCCAAGGCGGATTGCATGGTTTTGATTACGACAAATGCATCGCGCAAATGGTTGCGTTCAAGTTCAGACAGTGCGTTCGGCGACATGAAGTTGTCAGGTTTGGCGCCCTCGCGGATCAGTCTCGCTTGATGGTTCAGGCGGACATCGGCCACCAGACGATAAGCATCAATCAGATCACGGCCACCGCTCTCGCTGACCGTCTTCTCGTCGATAGCCAGGTCAAGTCGGTCAAGCGTGTTTACTTCGCTGATCGCACCGCGTAGCGCATAAACCCGCGCGAGATCGACAATCGGTACAACGCCGCCAAGTTTCAAGTCCACAGTATCCTTGTGCTCACCTTTTCGAATCAGCGCAAACCCGCCGAACAGGCCAAGAGCCGGCGAGTGCTTCAGCGAATTTGATATCATGTGGGCTTGAAATATGCTGTTGGCACTCGCAAGCGACAGTGTCTCCTCAACAAGCCCTTCGAATAGTGTTCGTTCTCCAACGATCGGACGCAGATCGAACATAACGCTGGCGAGCATTTGCGCCATCGGATCAGGCTGCGCAATCCAGCCGCGGAAATATTCTCGCCAGCGGCTGAGTGGTTGGCGCCAGCGGTCGTTTGTCGCCATCATCTCGCCGGGGCAGTAGTAGTAGCCGCACGCATCGAGTCCATCGCAGACAAACTCTGCCAGCTTTGTAAAGTATCCCGCATGCTGGTCCGTGTCGAAGTCATTGGACAGGATCAAGCAATTGTCCTGGTCGGATATGCCTGTTTGCTCACGCCGACCCTGCGAGCCGCATGCAAGCCAAAGATAGGGGACCGGTGCTGTACCCAGTTCGATCTCGGCAAGGTCAATAAGCCGCGCAGTCAGCGCATCGGTGACGCTGGTTATGATCTGCCCGATCTTGTTTGCATCGAGCCCGGCGCTGTTCAGTTGGGCCAGGAGCTGTGGAATCTTGGAGATCACGCCGGCAAGTTCGTTGACGGAGCGCTTCTTCTTGATCTCTATGACAAGGAAGATATCGGCAAGCGACTGATGACGTACAAGATCTGTCAACGTCAGGACGCCCTTCAGGCGGCTGTTTTCGGTCACCGGTAGATGCCCGATGCCACGTTCCACAAGCGTGAGCAGCGCGTTATAGCCGAGTGCGTCGGATGGAAGTGTAACCGGATCCGGTGTCATGATTTCGCCAACCGGCGTTTCGTTATCTCTTCCCCTGGCAACGATCCGCTCAGCAACATCGCGGGTCGTCACAATACCGACCACACCGGCGCCACCGACGACGGGAAGACACGAAATGCGGCGTTCACTAAAAAGTCGTGCAGCGTCACGCACGGACGTTTCCGGTGAGACCGATACGGGATCGGCTGACATTAGGTCGGCCAGCCGAGTGGAGAACAGTGTCTTGTCATCGACCAGAGGCAGCGCACTCAGCCTTTGGGGGGAAAAGTACGCGCGAAACCCGGGATAAGCATGCAGCAGCCGATTGAAGTCCGCTTTCGGCAACATGTAGAGCGAGCTGTCTTGCGCCGCCACAGCACTATTCGGCGCCAACCCATCGCGCAGCAGGCCCCGTTCACCAAAAGCATCGCCATCGGAAAGACGGCTCAAAATGTCGCCACTCGCCGTAACGATTTCCACGGCTCCTGAAAGGATCAGGTAGAAGCCGGGAAGCGTGGTGCCGACCTCGTAAATCGTATCACCGGACACAGCGTCAACCTGATCGATCTCTTCGGCCAGCGACGCGCGAACGTCCGATGGGACCAGATCGAGCGGATGACACCGTGAGGCGAATTCAAGAAAGACGTCAAGGTCAATCGCCAAGGTTTCACTCTCAAAATACAAACGGGCCCCAACAGTATCATGTGGGGCCCGTCCAGTTTTGCGTTACATGACGTTATGTCGTTCAGTGATCAGCAGCCGCACCCGCGCCTTTAGGAACACGAATGCTCTCAACAAGATCCTGAATGTGCTTCGGCGGTGCCTGTGTGACATTCGTAACCACATAGGCCGCGATGAAGTTAATCGCCGCACCTACGGCGCCGAACGCCTCCGGGGCAATGCCGAGCAGGTGGTTGTCCGTTGTGTTGGCGAGCAGGTTTGTGCCAGGGATGAAAAACCATCCTTTGTAGGTGAAGATGTATATCAGCGTCGACAACAGGCCCGCCAGCATACCAACTATCGCGCCCACGTTGTTCACCCGCTTGGAGAAGATCCCCATCATTAGCGCTGGGAAGATCGATGACGCCGCGAGTCCAAAGGCCAATGCCACCACCTGGGCCGCGAAGCCGGGCGGATTGAGCCCCAACAGCGCTGCGATGACGATCGCGACAGCCATGGAAATTCGCGCCCACATCAACTCCTGCCGCTCGGAGATTTGGGTCATGAACGTGCCTTTGAGCAAGTCGTGGCTGACAGCAGATGATATTGCCATCAACAACCCGGCAGCAGTCGAAAGTGCAGCGGCCAAACCGCCTGCCGCGACAATCGCGATCACCCAATTGGGAAGCCCGGCAATCTCTGGATTGGCCAGAACCATAATGTCACGGTCGACCTTGAGTTCGCTGCCCTTCCATCCGTTCGCTTCGGCTGTGGCGGCAAAGTCTGCGTTTTTGTCATCATAGTACTGGATACGACCATCGGCGTTCTTATCCTCGAAACTCAGAAGACCGGTGGTCTCCCAATTCTTGAACCATTCGGGCCTTTGGTCATAGGCGAGGCTTTCGGCCGCCGCACCCTGTGGATAGATCGTGTCCATCAGATTGAGGCGAGCCATCGAACCAACTGCTGGAGCCGCCGTGTAGAGCAAGGCGATAAACACCAGCGCCCAACCGGCCGACCACCGTGCATCCGCAACTTTCGGCACCGTAAAGAAGCGAATAATGACATGCGGCAGACCGGCCGTGCCGATCATTAACGACAAGGTATAGAGCACCATGTTCAGCGTATTTGTCGTATGCGCCGTATACTCACGGAATCCCAGGTCCACGATCACTTGGTCGAGCTTCGCAAGTAGCGGTTGGCCCGAAGCACTATGGTCAGCGACCAGGCCCAACTGCGGCAGGAAATTGCCGGTCAGCTCGAGAGAGATGAATATGGCCGGTATTGTGTAAGCGGTGATGAGGACACAATACTGAGCGATCTGTGTGTAGGTGATGCCCTTCATGCCGCCCAGAACCGCATAAACAAAAACAATGCCGGTGCCGATCAGCAAACCGGTCGTCGCATCCACTTCCAGATAGCGCGAGAACGTGACACCAACGCCCTTCATCTGTCCGATCACATATGTGATGGAGGCCACGATCAAACAGATCACGGCCACAATGCGCGCGCCTTGACTGTAGAAGCGCTCACCAATGAATTCGGGCACCGTAAACTTGCCAAACTTGCGCAAATAAGGTGCCAGCAGCATTGCCAGCAAAACGTATCCGCCGGTCCAGCCCATTAGAAAAACAGACGCATCGTAGCCCCGAAACGCGATGAGGCCGGCCATTGAAATGAACGAAGCCGCCGACATCCAGTCCGCCGCAGTTGCCATACCATTTGCAACCGGATGGATACCGCGCCCTGCGGCGTAGAATTCGCCTGTCGTGCCAGCACGTGCCCAAATCGCGATACCGAAATAGAGTGCGAAAGAAGCCCCGACAAAGAGATAGATGAGTGTTAGTTGATCCATTGTCTGCACCCTTCCCGATTACTCTTCTTCGACGCCATGTTCGCGGTCGATCGCGTTCATCCGAACCGCGTAGAAGAAAATCAGCGCCAGAAAGACGTAGATCGAGCCCTGCTGTGCAAACCAAAATCCAAGGTCTGCCCCACCGATCGAAATACCCATGAGCAATGGTCTCAGAATGATTCCCAATCCGAATGAAACAAATGCCCAGATGACCAGGCAAATCACTACGAGACGTATGTTCGCCCTCCAGTACGCGCGCCCGGAGCCGCTGCTTTCCGTCATTTTTTATTCCCCTTGATCTTTACCTAGGTGGCCCATCGACGGGGCACGCTAGCTTGTGCGGCTTTGACGGTTTCGGCGCTCCTTTTTGAGCGACAACCGTCTTATCAGCGGCAGATAAATACTGAACGACACGTGCCAACAATGCAATTCGACTATTTGACTAGCGGTTGTCGCCGTCGAGCAGATCGCCGATGCCGCCGAGCAGGGAGCCCTCGCCGACATGCCGTCCGCCGCCCTGCGGCATGGCGGCGTGGATGCGCCCGGCAAGCCGCGAGAATGGCAGGCTCTGAATCCACACCTTTCCCGGACCGGTCAGCTTGGCGAAGAAAACGCCCTCCCCGCCAAAGATCATCGACTTGATCGAGCCTGCCCGCACCAGGTCGAAATCGACCGTCGCGGTCATCGCCGCAACGCAGCCGGTATCCACATGCAGTTCCTCTCCGGGCGCCAGTTCACGCTCGACCACGGTGCCGCCGACATGGACGAAGACCCAGCCGTCGCCGTCGAGCGACTGCATGATGAAGCCCTCGCCGCCGAACAGGCCGGTCATGACCTTCTGCTGGAAATAAACGCCGAGCGATACACCGCGCGCGGCGCACAGGAACGCATCCTTCTGGCAGATAAGACGGCCGCCGAGCTCGGTCAGCTTGATCGCCAGGATGTGACCCGGATAGGGCGAGGCGAACGCCACCCGCGCCTTGCCCGATCCCTGATGGGTGAACACGGTTGTGAACAGGCTCTCGCCGGTGATCAGGCGTTTGCCGGCGCCGACCAGTTTGTCGAACAGCCCGCCTCCGCCCGATGCCTCCGAGCCGTCGCCGAACACGGTCTCCATATCGATCGTGCTGGCCTTGAACATCATCGACCCGGCCTCGGCGATGGCGCTTTCGCCAGGATCCAGCTCGATCTCGACAAACTGCATCTCCGTGCCCTTGATTTCGAAATCGACATCGTCGGCCAGTTGACCGGACCGCTCGTGCCGGGTGCTGGGTACGCTTGGAACGGAACCAAGAATTGCCATGTTGTGGACCTCCTCGACTGGTTATCGGTTCAAACCGTGATTGGACACCAGGGAATAGTGGATTTCGATGACCGCAGCCAAGCAGAGAATCAGACCCGGCCGGGCACGCTTCTAACCGTTCGTGAGCTAACATTTGTGCAGATGAATGAATTTGTGATCACGGCCGGGCATCAATCACGATTGTTTTTGCCGCCTGTTGCGGATGGGCAACAGATCGGCCTTGTTTTGACCATGCACCAATCATATCACCGGCTTGATCCAAGCTACGCGCTGGACCATTCAGCCGCACGGTCAGGCATAGGACCTGCGATCCGGCTGTACCGAGTATCGGTGGCACTTAAAACCAGATCCATACGAACAATAGGGGTTCCCTGTATGTTGAGTATTCTGCGTAAATCAGCCCTTGCCGGCGTCTGCATCGCCGCATTGGGCGGTGCTGCTGCGGCGGCGGATGCCGATCCGGCCCCGTCATACGAGCCACAACGCAGTGGCGGCTTGTATGTCCGTGGTGACTTCGGTGTTTCCTTCAACGATACGGACGGAGGGTTCGGCAGCGAAGAGGCCTTGGCCGCCGGTGGCGGTATCGGCTACCGGTTCAATGAAATGTTCCGCGCCGACGTGACTTTTGACGCCGCGATCGACTATGGATTCGGCAGCGGTGTCGACTCCTATGGCGTGCTGGCCAACCTCTATATCGACATACCCACCAGCCTCGGCATCCAACCCTATCTCGGTGGCGGCATCGGCTGGGGTGAAGTCGACGGCTCCGGCATTAGCGATGACGGTTTGTCGTTTGCGGCCGCGGCCGGTTTCGCCTTCGATCTGTCATCCGACATGGCGATCGATGTCGGCTACAAGTGGCGCTACACCGACATTTCGGATGGCGGCGTTGACTACTGGATCGATCACATGATCCGCGCCGGTATCCGCTACTCGTTCTAGAAACCGCAGACCAGCTGACAGAGGGCGGAGGGCCAACAGGCCCTCCGCCCTTTTTTTTACCAGGACTTTCCTCTCAATTGCGGTTGGCACCGACATTCCCGCCCGGCGGTGGGCGAGCCACGAACCGCCCGTGTCAGCCGCTTAAGTCACGGCCAAATCCGCACCCGCCACCCCCCGCCTGATCCCGAAGAATGACGGGTCATTTGTGTCCAAATAAAATCGTGATCGGCATATGACATGAACCGCTGCACTTTTTGGTCGAGTGTTGCCGCAATGCAACATACGGCCCTTGCGGGCCGGATTAATGCGGTTTATCAAGGAGAAATCCAAGCTGAGGCTGGACATGAATGCGGCAAAATATCCAACAACTAGGGCTTGGCTCGCCGTACGGTTGAGTTCCGTGTCTGAGGCCAAAGTAACAACGGCCCGACGTAAATAGGGGAAGCTTCTTATGTTGAACGTTCTTCGCAAGACTGCGCTTACCGGCGTCTGTCTCGCCGCTTTGGGCGGTGTCGCCGCAGCGGCAGATTTCGAGCCGGCGCCGCAGGCCGCGCCTGGCGGTTCCTGGTATATCCGTGGTGATCTCGGCGTCGCGTTCAGCGATGCGGACAACCAGCCCCGGACCGAAGAGGCCTTCGCCGTCGGTGCCGGCATCGGCTACCGGTTCAGTCCAATGTTTCGCGCAGACGTGACCTTTGACGGCGCATTCGACTACGGTTTCGGCAACGGCGTGGACTCATACGGGGTTCTGGCCAACGGCTATATCGACTTTGCCATGAGCCTGCCTGTTACGCCCTATATCGGCGGCGGCATCGGCTGGGGCGAGGTCAAGGGCAATGGTTTCAAGGACGACGGCCTGTCGCTCGCGGCCATGGCCGGTTTGAGCTTCGACCTGTCACATAATGTGGCGATCGATTTGGGCTACAAGCTGCGCTACATCGATCTGTCCACCGGAGGTGTGGACTACTGGATCGATCACATGGTCCGCGGCGGCCTCCGCTTCTCGTTCTAGACGCCGCAGCCCCACCTAATTCCGGGCGGAGGACCGACAGGCCCTCCGCCTTTGGTTTTGCGCGCACCGCATCGCCGTACACAAGATGCGGCGCGCGCTCAGGCCTCCTCGACATAGGCATTGACGCGGCGCAGCAGCCGGTCCGCGCCGAACGGCAGCAGCAGGATCTCGTTGACGCCCACAGCCAACGCCGCCCTGAGGCGGTCGACGGTCGCCATCTCGATCAGCAGAAACACAGGCACGTCGGGCTTCGCGCTCTCAGCGGCGGTCCGGATCTCGCGGACCAACTCGACACCGTCCATCGCCGGCGGCGTATCGGCCACCAGCATCAGATCGATTTGGTTTTCATCAACGAGAGCGAAGACCCGGTCCGCATCCCGGGTCTCATGCACGCGGCAGATCCCGCCAGCGGCAAGCATTGCTTTGAGATCGGATGAAAGCTGGCCATCGCGTGCTACCGTCAGCACGGACAGCTGGTCGCCTTCCATGTAGTGTGCCCCCGGCCCCAAAAGCGGCCTATGCGGAGCAGATTGCCCCGGAAGAATTGACGAACGATTAACATAAATCTATTTGTATACGTACTAATTAGTACTGGAAACCCAAGTACTGGTTAGTACTGACGATCTAAGAACTAGTCAGTACTGGAAGCAACGGAACTATATGGTCGGCCGGATCAATTCTGGGCCTGCCGAAGCGCCCGCCACACCTTCTCCGCGTTCAGCGGCATGTCCAGGTGGCGCACCCCGTGATCCTTGAGCGCATCGAGCACCGCGTTGACGATCGCCGCGGGTGACCCGGTTGCGCCGGCCTCGCCCGCCCCCTTGACACCCAGCGGGTTGGTTTCGGTCGGCGCGTTCTGATTGAAGCTGACTTCGATCGCCGGCAGATCGTCGGCCCGGGGCATGGCGTAATCCATCAGGCTGCCGGTCAGCAGCTGGCCGGTTTCGGGCTCGTAGACGATGTTTTCCAGGTACGCCTGGCCGATGCCCTGGACTGCGCCGCCCTGGACCTGGCCTTCCGCGATCAGCGGATTGACGATGCGGCCGAAGTCGTCGACCACCGGATAGGCGCACAGCTCAAACCTGCCGGTCTCGGGATCCACTTCGACCTCGGCGATATGACATCCGTTCGGATAGCTGAAGGCGGTCCGTTCGAACGTGCCCGAGGCACCGAGCGTCCGCTCCATCCCATCGGGCAGGTCCGGCGCGTCGCGCACCGCCCGTTCCAGCTCGGCCAGTGTGATCCGCCGGTTGGTGCCGCGCACCGCATAGAGGCCGTCGCCGAAGTCGATCTCGCCAATATCGGCGTCGAGGATGTGGGCGGCGGCGGCCCTGCCCTTCTCGCGCACCGCCTCGGCGCTCCGCACCACCGCACTGCCGCCGATCATCAGCGACCGCGATCCGCCATGGCCGCCACCCGCCTTGATCAGGTCGGTGTCGCCATGGACATACGTGATGTTCTCCGGCGCAATGCCGAGGACATCGTTGACGATCTGGGCATAGGCTGTCTGGTGACCCTGGCCGGTCGACTGGGTGCCGACCAGAAGCGTGGCCCTGCCGTCGTTTTCGAACCTGATCTCCGCGCCGTCATTGGGCATGCCGAGCGTGACTTCCAGATAGCTCGACAGACCGACGCCCCGAAGCCGCGCGCGCCCCGCGGCTTCGGCCTTGCGCGCCGCGAAGGTGCTGAGGCCTGCCGCATCCGACGCCATGTCCAGGCTGCCGGCGAAATCGCCGCAATCCAGGGTCATGCCGAGCGAGCTGACATAGGGGAACGTGCCGATGAAGTTCTGCCGGCGCAGGTCGGCCGGATCCCGGCCCAGTTCGAACGCCGCGATATCGGCCAGGCGCTCAATGATATAGGCGGATTCCGGCCGCCCGGCGCCGCGATAGGCGTCGACCGGCACGGTGTTGGTGAAGGCCGCATTGACCTCCATGTAAACCGACGGGATGTCGTAGTTTCCGCCCATCGATACCCAGCTTGCGGATGTCGGGATGATCGGTGCGAAGGTCGAGAGATAGGCGCCCATATTGGCGATCGTGTCGACCCGGAGGCCGATGAACCGGCCGTCGGCGTCGAGCGCAAGCTGCGCCGTGGTCACGTGGTCGCGGCCGTGGATCTCCGACAAGAACAGTTCGGAGCGCTCGGCGATCCATTTCACCGGCCGCCCGGTGAGCTTGGCGCCGAGCATGACCAGAATGTTTTCCGGATAGACGAAGTTCTTGGCGCCGAACCCGCCGCCGACATCCGCGGCAACGACCCTGATTTGCTCAGGCTCGACCTTGAACACGGCGGCCGCCATCTGGTTGCGCTGGCCGTGAACCGCCTGGCCGGAGACGTGGAGCGTATAGCGCCCGGTCTCCGCATCGTGGTCGCCGATCACACCGCGCGGCTCGACCGACATCGGCGCGAGCCGGTTGTTCACGAGATCGAGCGAAACCACATGCGCGGCCTCCGCGAACACCTGGTCGACCGCGTCCTTGTCGCCCTTGACGAAGCGGAACGCCCGGTTGGTTTCATGGCCGGGCCAGACCAGCGGCGCGCCGTCGTCGAACACGCGCGCAAGTTCGGTGATCTCCGGCAGCGGTTCGTAATCGACCCAGACCTGCTCCGCCGCGTCGAGCGCCTGCGCCCGGGTTTCGGCAATGACATAGGCAACCGGATCGCCGACATATTTCGCGACACCGTCGGCCAGGGGATGGTGCGGCGGATGGTTCAGGGTGCCGTCCACCAACCCGTCCACCGTGGTCATGCTCGGGATCGCGCCCAGCCCTTCGGCATGGCAGTCGTCGACCGTCAGGATGCGCACGACGCCCGGCGCCGCGGCAGCATCGGCCGTATCGATCTCTACGATGCGCGCATGGGCGTGCGGCGACCGGACCACGACGCCGTGAAGCTGGCGGTCATAGGTGAAGTCGTCGATATACTGGCCCTCGCCCTTGAGGAACCGTTCGTCCTCAAGCCGGCGCACCGCCTGGCCGATGCCGAATTTCTCCATGTTCGAACCGTTCCTCTCTGACTTGCCGTGCATTGCGCCGCGGGGCGTGATGGCAGGCATAGATGATGGAAATCTCTTTTGTTTTCAAGCGCCGGGACCGTTTTCGCGTTCCAGCATGAGGGCAAGACCGCTCTCCACTGTGTCGGCATCCTGCGGAAAGCCCCGATCGATCCACCAGCGTTCGAAGGCGCGCAGGATCTCGCCGACACGGGGGCCCGCCTCGATGCCGCGCGCGACCAGATCGCCGCCGGACAAAGGCAGTGCCGGCGCCGACCACTGCTCCGGCAGGCGCAGCAATGCCTGCCAGTGCCGATCGTCCGGTGCCGCATCCGACGCCGCCCAGGTGAACAGCACCGCATCGCCATAGCCGTCGGGCCCGAGCCGGTAGAGCGCCTCCCGGCGGGCCGTATCCGGCATCGCAGCGTCGAGCGCCATGGCCGGCGCGGCGATCCGTTCGAGGCGCGCGGTCTGCGCGTTGGTCAACACCAGCCGTTCGCGCAGGCGGACAACGTCTTGCGGCCCATGAAGCCCCAGGGCCGCAAGCCGCAACAGCCCGTCGGGCCCGCGCCCGCACGCCGCCTCGATGGCGCACAGCGCGACAAACCGCGGCACGTCAGCCGCCGTCGGTACGACATGTTCCAGAATGCCTGCGTCCGCCATGACCTCAACGACCTCGACCGCGCCCGGCGCCGGCAGCAGCCTGAACAGTTCCTGGTTGATCCGCTCTCCGGACAGCTGGTCGAGCCCGCCGCGATGGGCCGCGCAGGCGGCCAGCCCCTCGGCGTCGGTCTCGACCCCGCCGAACACCGCGTGGAACCGGAAGAAGCGCAGGATCCGAAGATAATCCTCTTCGATCCGGGCCGAAGGGTTACCGGCGAAGCGCACGCGCCGCGCGATCAGATCCGGATAACCGCCGAGCGGATCGAGGATCCGGCCGTGGCGATCGCAATAGAGCGCGTTCATGGTGAAGTCGCGCCGTCCGGCATCCGCCTGCCAGTCGTCGGTGAACGCCACCTTGGCATGGCGGCCGAAGGTTTCCACATCGACACGCAGGGTGGTGACCTCGTAGGTCGCCGCCGCCGCCCCTGCGCCGACCACCGCGGTCACCGTGCCGTGGTCGATCCCGGTCGGGATCGTCTTGATGCCGGCATCGCCCAGCACCCGCATGACGTCGTCGGGGGTCAGGTCGGTCGCCACGTCGACATCTGACACCGGCCGGCCGAGCAGCGCATCGCGCACCGCGCCGCCGGCGACCCGCGCCTCGCCATCGGCCTCCAGCGCCTGCATGACCGCCTGCAGTTCCGGCGCCTTGAGCCACTGCGCATCGCGCAGGCTTGGCACGTCCTGTGAACCCCGATCCGTCATGGCGTCACGTCCGTTGAGATATGGCGCACCCTAGCCGCGGTCGCCGTAGAACCGCTCGAACATATTGCGCAGGATGCCCGCGGTGGCGCCCCAGATATAGCGGTCTTGGTAGGGCATGGCATAGAAGTATCGCCGTTTGCCCTTCCATACCCGGCTGTCGG
>JBPCWF010000064.1:0-3867 GCA_051009775.1 Hyphomicrobiales bacterium
GCGGCGTGAGCTTCGATCTCGAACCAGATCCGGAACCTGGCCTCGGGCTGCCAGATGTCGACCATTTGCGGCCGCGAATAACGGGGAATCATGAGGTGTCGCCTCGGCTTGCGTTGGCAGGGACACCGTGTAGCAGATCGCGCCACGGGGCTCAATGTGGCGTCGCTGCGCATATGCCAAATCTCAGCGGCCCTGAGATGCCCGTGTCATACAGGGGCATGGCGGATTAAGGGGTAAAGACACGGTCCGATAACACGGATAATCCAAGTAATTCGTAATTGCCGGGCTCGATCCGGCACTCTGCGCGCACTCACGGCAATGGCAGCTTTACCGCCAGAAACCGGCGGTCGGCGCCTTCGAAGCCGTGGGTGAACACGCTGATCAGGCCGACCAGCGCCTTTGCCCGGCCGAACTCCGGAAACACCACGATGTCGGAAATGGCGTAGTCCTGGGTGCAGCCCCGGCTCTTGGGCATCGTGGTGTCGCGGTACACTTCGATGACCTTGCCCTTGCCGTCCTCGCGCAGGCTGAGGGCGAAGCCCTTGGACGACGGCCCGAAGGCGGCGCAGGTTTTTCTGCCGGGCAGGTCGAACACGTCGATCAGGACGGTGCGCGCGTCGGCGCTGGAGGTCTGAAACCCGTAAGGCCTGAACCCCAGCTCATGGAGATTGCCGCCGACCTCGGTGACGGGCGCGCTGGCGAGCAGGCGGCCTGGAGTTCGGATCTTGAGCTTCTTGAGCAGCCGGGCGACCTTCTTGCGCGCGCGCGACCTGGCGGAGTAGAGGCTTGCCTTTCCGCTTTTGACCCGCACCCGGACCGGCGTGCCGGACACCCATTTGTCGGTCTTCAGGTTGATCACGAAGATGTCCGAATAGGGGAAGCCCGACCCGTCCTGGATGCCGAACTGCTCGAAGGCGAAGTGATGTCCCGAGGGCGAAAACCCGATGATCCGGCGCTCCGCGAAGTCCCCCGCAATTGCAGGGCCGCTGCTTGCTGTAAGCAGCACCATGACACACAGCAAAACGCATGTACGCAAATGGATCATCGGCGTCATATCCCCAGTTCCTCCGCTCGATACCCGTGCGGCTCCGAAGCTGTCAAAATAGCAGTTGCGGGTGCCGGCTGCACAGCCTATCTTCCGGCCTCGAGCTCAACGGGGTGCTCGGCGGCCTGGAGGTCGCGAGCTGAGAGGCGGTCCGCGCCAACCCGTAGAACCTGATCCAGGTCATGCTGGCGGAGGGATTGAGGCAAGGTCTTTCCAAACCACCGGCTCACAGGCCGCTTCGGCGGCGCCGGTCTTTTGCGTCTCCTCAAGTCCCGATCCGCCGCAGCACCCATGGGGAGCGGCGCATATGAACATCGCGCAGAACACGGCATCGATCCTTGCCGAGATCAGAAAGCGCAAACCAAGCATTCACTGCATCACCAACGATGCGGCGCAGGCCTTTACGGCCGATGCGCTGCTGGCGCTCGGTGCCGAGCCGAGCCTGTCGCTGGCCAAGTCGGAGATCCCGGAATTCGTCGGTTCGAGCGACGCGCTTCTGGTCAATCTGGGCACGCTCGACGACAAGCGTCTGAGCGCCATACCGGTGGCGGTGGCCTTCGCGACCCAAACCAAGAAACCCTGGGTGCTCGATCCGGTTTTCGTCCACCGCTCGCCGGCGCGCCGGGAATATGCCGCGGCACTTCTGGCCGAAAAGCCGTCGGCGGTGCGCTGCAACCAGGCGGAATGCGTGGCGCTTACCGGCGGCGGCAACGGCGCCGCACCTGGCGAAGTGCTGGCGGCACGGTTCGGCTCGGTCGCCGCCGTGACCGGCGAAGTCGATACGGTCTATGGCATCGATGCCCGGGCGGATATCGAAAACGGCCATGTGCTGATGAGCCGCCTGACGGCCACCGGGTGTGCCTGCTCGGCCATTCTGGCGGCCTGTCTGGCGGTCGAGGACGATCCGTTCGCGGCCTCGGTGGCGGCGCTTGTGCTGTGGGGCATCGCGGGCGAGGTCGCCGGCGGCAAGGTGTCGGCGCCGGGCTCGTTCCGGCCGGCCCTGCTGGACGCGCTCTACCAGCTCAAGGCCACAAACATCAAACGGCGCGCCAAGGCAGCGCTCAGGGAGACGGCATCGTGACCCGGGCGTTCGACCTCTCCGTCTACGGCATTCTCGACCCGGAGCGGTCTCGCGGCCGCGATCTGGCGGCGCTCGCCGACGCGGCGGTCAAAGGCGGTGCCACGTTCCTGCAGCTGCGCAACAAGCAAGGCACAACGCGGGACATGGTTGCCCAGGCGCGCGCCATCCTGGACGCCATCGAGGGACGCGGCGTTCCGCTGGTGATCAACGACCGGATCGACGTGGCGCTGGCCGCCGGGGCCGACGGGGTCCATATCGGCGAGGACGACATGGCGCCCGAGGATGCCCGCCGGCTGCTCGGCGCGGACGTGATCGTCGGACTGACCATTCATTCGACCGGCGAGGCCCGGGCGGCGCCGGTCGAGCTTGCCGACTATTACGGGGTCGGCGCGGTCTATGTGACCCGGAGCAAGACCAACCCGAACCCGCCGATCGGGCTTGACGGCTTTGCCGCCATCGCCGGCGCCCTGCGGGCGCGCCATGACAACGCGCCGGTTGTCGGCATCGCCGGGATCGAGCACGGCAACGCCGCCGACGTCATCACCGCCGGAGCCGATGGCGTTGCGGTGATCTCGTGTCTGTTCATGGCGGACGATGTCGAGGCCGCGACGCAAGAGCTGGCGCGGACGGTCGCGGCGGCCAAACAGGGAGGGCGGCCGTGACCACGCCGATTGCGCTGACGATTGCAGGCTCGGATTCCGGCGGCGGCGCCGGCATTCAGGCCGATCTCAAGACCTTCTCGGCGCTCGGCGTCTACGGCTGCTCGGTGATCGCCGCCCTGACCGCCCAGAACACGGTCGCGGTGACCGGGGTCATGGACGTGCCGCCGGACTTCGTGACCCGCCAGATCGACGCGGTGTTCGGCGATCTCGACATCGATGCGGTCAAGATCGGCATGCTGAGCCGTCCGGAGACCATCGATGCGGTGGCGCGCGGGCTCGAGACATACAGGCCGAGGCATGTGGTGCTCGATCCGGTCATGGTCGCGAAGTCCGGCGACCGGCTGCTCGTGCCCGAGGCGGTGGAAAGCCTGAAGAGCCGGCTGCTGCCGCTGGCGACCGTGATCACGCCGAACCTGCCGGAGGCGGCGGTGCTGCTCGGGCGGGACGAGGACATCGGGGCAGACGACATGGAGTCGGTGGCGCATGCGCTTCAGGCGCTCGGGGCCCGGGCGGTGCTGCTCAAGGGCGGCCACCTCGCCGCTTCGGAGAGCCCGGATTATCTGTTCGACGATGCCGGCTTGGAGGTCTTCACCGCCGCGCGCAGCGAAACCAGGAACACCCACGGCACAGGCTGCACTCTGTCATCGGCGATTGCGGCCCTGCTGGCGCGCGGCCACGACCTGCGCGCGGCGGTGCGCGGTGCCAAGGCCTATGTCACCGCGGCGATCCGCGCCGCCGACACGCTTCAGATCGGCGCGGGCCATGGCCCGGTCCACCATTTCCATGAATTCTGGTCACCACCGGAGTAAGAGCGAGGAACACCCCCAACAGGCGTACGGTGATCTCGGGCGGCGTGGCGGCCGCCGCAACAGTCACCCTGCCCAATGTCGCGCGGGCTGAAAGCCGGACATGGCGCATGGTGACGTCGTGGCCCAAGAATCTGCCGGGACCGGGGGTGACGGCGCAGCGCCTGGCCGACCGGATCGGCCAGGTGACCGGAGGGCAGATCAAGGTCGAGCTCTACGCGGCGGGCGAACTGGTTTCCGGGCTTGAGGTGCTGGACGCGGTATCGAACGGCA
>JBPCWF010000065.1:0-3546 GCA_051009775.1 Hyphomicrobiales bacterium
TGCACTATATAGTTCAATATTGAACTTTTCAAGGCCAGGACCGGTTCGAGCGAAAATCGAGCGCTTTGTCGAGCCGCGTGCGCAGTGCGGGCCGCCACGCATCCAAATGGCGGAAATCCCATGACCGGGTGTCTGGTGTCCGCCGGGCGGCCTGCTACTATGCTGCGAGCTCGCCACGGCAAACAACCAACAATAAGGAACCGTCACCATGCTCGAGACCACGATCGCGGGGAGCCTGCCCAAACCGTCCTGGCTGGCGGAGCCTGAGAAACTCTGGGCGCCGTGGCGGCTCGAAGGCGACGATCTCGAACGCGGCAAGAAGGACGCCTCGCTGGTGTGGCTCAAGCTGCAGGAAGACGCCGGCATCGACATCGTCAGCGGCGGGGAGCAGTTCCGCGTCCATTTCGTCCATGGCTTCCTGGAGCATATCGACGGCATCGACTGGGACAGGAAGACCAAGATGGGCATCCGCGACAACCGCTACGTGGTCGACGTGCCGACGGTGACCGGTCCGGTCAACCGCACGGGCTCGGTTCACGGCGAGGAAGCCCGGTTCCTGCGCGCCAGCACGCGGCACAGGCTCAAGTTCACCCTGCCCGGACCGATGACGATCTGCGACACGATCGCCGATGCGCATTACGGCAAACGCGCCAACATGGCCATGGCTTTCGCCGATCTGCTCAACCAGGAAGCCAAGGAGCTCGAGGCCCAGGGGGTCGACCTGATCCAGTTCGACGAGCCGGCCTTCAACGTGTTCATGGACGACGTCAAGGCGTGGGGCATAGAGGCGCTGCACCGGGCGCGCGACGGGCTGACCTGCACCACGGCGGTTCACATCTGCTACGGCTACGGCATCCAGGAAAACCTCGACTGGAAGGAGACGCTCGGCAGCGAGTGGCGCCAGTATGAAGAGATCTTTCCGGCACTCAACGCCAGCCGGATCGACCAGGTCTCGCTCGAATGCGCCAATTCAAAGGTGCCGATGTCCCTGCTCGGCCTCCTGAAGGACAAGGTTCTGATGGTCGGCGCCATCGATGTCGCCTCGCTCGACGTGGAGACGCCGGAGGAGGTTTCAGCGACACTCAAACAGGCCATGAAGCATGTCTCCGCAGACCAGATCAGCCCGTGCACCAATTGCGGCATGGCGCCCCTGCCCCGCACCGTGGCGGCCGCCAAGCTCAGGGCGCTGGCGGACGGCACGGCGCTGGTGCGCGCGGAGCTCGGACGGGGTTAGCAAAACCGGCCGTCCAGCGCGTGACGGGTAATCCTGCGTCATTGCCGGACGTGATCCGGCACTCTGCGGCTTACCCTCAGCCGACCCAGCCCATGACGCTGACCTGGCTGCCTTCGGAGCGCAGGTGATCGACGGCGACCTGGATCAGCCGTCCGGTATGGATCGTGTCGTGGACCAGCAGGGTCGGTCCCGGCGCGCGCGCCTTTGTGACATAGCGCACGGAGCCGCCGCCGCGCTTGGATGTGTCGGAGCGGACCGGCTCGAGCAGATCCAGATAGTCGGCCGACATCATATGGGTCAGTTCCTCGGCAACCATGAAGGACAGCCGATGGCCGTGGCGCCGGCTGAGCCGGGGCAGCGAGGTCACGCCGGAGAAATAGTCGGCGCCGAACAGCTCGTTGGACGCCTGCATGATTTCCGTCGCCATCTGTCGGGCGAACCATTTCGGCGGGCGGGACCGGACCGTCGACATGGCGAGAACCTGCTGATCCTTGAGTGACCGGCGCCAGTCCCTGACCGTCACGAAAGACACGTTGCGGCGCGAATGCAGCGCGTTGCGCCGCACCAGGCTGTCGAGCAGGAACCGGGCGGCGGTTCCGGCCTTGCCGGTGTCGACGGTCACCTCGCCCGTGCCGTAGACGAGATGGTCGGACAGGGCCAGTTCGTTGGCGCGCATGTCGGTTTCGTCGAACAGGGCGGCGATCAGGCGCTGCGGCTCGGGCGCCCCGCGCGGCAGGGGCAGGAAAACGGCGCGAAACAGCCGGCGGCCACCGACACCGCGCATCTCGAAATCGGTCACCGACTCGCCGGTCTGGAACACGGTCTCCATGACCTGCTCGAACTCGCTGGTCGAGACGGGACTGACGTCCGACGGCCGCTTGCCGATATGCTTGGTGGCGGACACGCCAAGCAACCGCGCGGTCGCCTCGTTGACATAGACGAAACGGTGGTTGCGGTTGATCACGGCGACAGGGAAGGACGCCGTGTCGATAAACTCGACCAGCGTCGGATCGATCTCGTAACCGCTGCCCTGCATGTCGCGCATTTCGGTCAGTTGGTCGGCGGTCGCGCGCAAGGCAAGGATCTCCGCCGCCGCCAGATCCGCCAGGTCGGAAAGCATCGCGGTGAGATGCGCGTCGATCGGGATTTCCGGATCGGGATCGATGACCGTGACCGCGGCCGGCTGCGGCGGCGTCAGGACCACGGGCACGGCGACCACCTTCTTGATCGGAGGCTGGTTGGACCTCAGGGGATGGTCGTCGGGAATTCGGGGATCGGTCATCACATCGTCGATCACCACGAGCGGCGTGCCGGTTCCGAGAAACGGCCCGAAACTCCAGGACGTATCCACCGTCTGCAGATTGACGCCATGACAGCCGAGCACGTCGATGCGGTCCTCGTAGCCGACCGTGACCAGGGCGGCGGCCGCGTTCGTCAGGCGCGCCGCCAGGCTCGCAACGCGGTCGAAGGCGAGATGACGGCTGCTCCACAGCTTGTCCTGCGGGTCGGCGGGCGGATGGTAAACCGGCGGCGCAGACGCCGTGGCTTCAAGCGCGTTGCGGACGGCGGCCGGTGGCGGCCGCGTCCCCGGCACAGACTTGAAACGCGGCTTGTAGGTGCCCTTCGGCAGCTCGATCCTGAGCCCGTCGTTCTTGCCCTCGGTCAGGTAGTAGGTCTTGAGTTTGGCCCGCAGGCGGCCCGCCTGCACCCGCACGATGGTGTCGGAATCCGGGTTGAAATCCTCGCCCCGCTCGAACACGTCGATGCCGATGATATATCCCTTGAGCCGCTCGCCGCGTCCTTCGAGGCTCTCCGTCACGAGATATTCGATCAGGTCCTTCAGGCGCGGCGAGTCGACGAACTCGGCGCTTGCCAGAATGCGGTCGAGATGATCGCGAACCTGGTCAGCGTCGATGTCTAGGGCCGAGTGCACGCAGAGCACCTCCGGAGACGAAAGTATGTAGCCAATCCACCCGGCCGACGTCATCTTCGTATCGGCCGGATCGGGTGCACCGGGCTCCACCGTCGAACCGGATGGGCTGATATGATTCCTGCATGGCAGCCATGCGTCAAGGCGGCTTGCAAATTATCATCGTCGGATTCCAGGATTTCAGATGAAATTTGCCACCGTGCCCACCCGCAGATGACCGCAGCCGACGGAACCGCCGCCGAGGCAGGCAACGTCCGCGGCAGCGCGGCGCTGTCCGTGGGCATGTCCGGCCTGGTGGTCAACGACATCCTCATGAAGCTCTCGAGCGCAAGCTTGCCGCTTGGTCAGCTCATATTCATGCGCGGCCTGATCGCAACGGCCC
>JBPCWF010000066.1:0-13902 GCA_051009775.1 Hyphomicrobiales bacterium
CAGCGCAACCATGACGCGCTCGACGCCGTCGAGCTTCTCAACCGCCTTTTCCGCCGCCTCGCGCATGGGCTCAAGCTCGCGCGCCCGCGACGGATCGACGGTCAGCGCGAAGGTGACGCTGCCGTTCGCGATCACCACCTCGGAGACCAGTCCGAGGTCAACAATGTTGCCCTCAAGGTCCGGTCCCTTGACCTTCGACAATTGTTCGAAAACGCGTTCGCGCGTCAGCTCACTCATCTGATTCCGCCCGCTATGTCGACACCCTGTCGACCGATGTCAGTTTTTGCGACCGCCTGTATACATCACGCCGTCGCCGGCGCACAGGCTCAGTTGGTCAATTCGGACGGCAGGCGCCCGCCAAGCTCGGCGGTGATCTCCGCGGCGATCTGGAACACCGCATTGCCGAGCACGGGGATCCGCGCATCGGTCATGCGGGCCATCGGCCCGGATACGGACAGGCCCGCCAGCGGCTCCGCGTGCTCGTCGAAGATCACGCCGGCAACGCATCTCAGCCCGATGGCGTTTTCCTCGTCATCGACGGCATAGCCGCGCTTGCGGATCTTGGCCAGATCGGCCTTGAGCGCATCGGGCTTGGAAATCGTCTTGGGCGTCTCGCGCGGCAGGCCCTTGATCTGGACCACTTCGCCCACTTCGGACGGGCTTGCGAAGGCCAGCAGCGCCTTGCCGACGCCGGAGCAATGCATGTGGGCGCGGCCGCCGGGGCCGGCGATCGCCCGCATCATCTTGTGACACTCGACCTGCGCCAGGTAGACGACCTCGGTGCGGTCGGCGATGGCCAGATTGACGGTCTCGCCCGACTCCTCCATCAGCCGTCTCATATAGGGGCGCGCCATGGCGACGATGTCGCGCGAGCGCACGAAGGTCGATCCGACCTGAAACGCCTGGACGCCGATCAGCCATACGCTTCGATCGGACTCGAAGCGGACATAGCGCTCGTTCTGGAGCGTGGTCAGCAGGCGGTGCACCGTCGATGTCGGCAGTTGCACGCGGTGCGCGACTTCGCTCAGAGACAGGCCCTGGGGGCACTCGGCCAAGGCGTTCATCAGCCACAGCGCGCGGCTCAGAGATTGCACCTGACCGGACGCGCGCGGGTTGTCGCGCACGATCGGCGGCTTTGGCTTCGGCTGCAGTTTTGCGGCCACCACATTACTCATGATTCGTTCCCTGTCTTGACGCCCTGCGGGAGCGTTCTCCTCTTTCCGAAGGCAACGCGGACTCCCGATCCATAAGTCACTACGCGAGCCTGCACGGCCCGGATCAAAGGAACCTTCGCCTTCGGAGTAAAGGAAATATAGTTCTACCGCCGACACCGCAGCGGCTATTGTGACGACAGGGTAAGGGAGATATATGATTTTTCAAGCAAAAACGGAATCGCGTTCCAAAATGCGGGACTGCTTTCCGCGCCGGCGGTTCGGGCGCGAGACGGCCGGGCTTCTTAACCGCCGCCGTTGCCGCCCTGGTCCGGTGCCCGCAAAGTGCGCCAGAAATCGTATGCACACATAAGAACGCCGACGACGCAGACGATGGTCAGATCGACTTCCTTGACGAACCACACCACGATCGACAGGAACCCCGCAAGGAGCAGCACGGAGAAGGCGGCAAGCGCTCGATCCAGAATCATGTCTTCACCCTTGTCCCTTTCGACCGTGCGGCTCAGTCGTCAGCTTCGAGAACCCGTTTCATCAACCACCGCGCCGTGCGCAACAGGCGCCCGTCATCGCCGCGCGGCGCCACCAGTTGCACTCCGACCGGCAGACCGTTTTCACCCTGGAGCAACGGCAGCGTAACCGCGGGCGTGCCGCACAGGGTCCACAAGGTGCAGAATGCCGGATTGCCGGTGGCGTCGAGACCCATCGGCGCCTCACCCGGCGCGGCCGGTGTCAGGATCGCGTCGTAACGCTCGAACAGCTCGTCCAGACCGGCGTTGAGAATTTCGATCCACTCCAGCGCGATATTGTAGTCGGCGGCGAGAACGGTCCTGCCCTCCTCGATCGCTTGACGTATCTGAGCGCTGAGCTGCGCCTCCCCGGCATCGTAGTAGCGGCCCAGATTCTTGGCGAAATCGGCGGTCATGATCGTGCGGTGGATGGCGTGTCCCCTGTCGAACGGCGCAGGCAGCTCGACGTCATCGCAGGCGTCGCCGAGAAACCCCTTGAGCTCGGAGAAGGCCTCCCGGGTGGCGGCCTCCGCCTGGTCCCAGACCGGCTGGCGGACCAGAGCGAAAGACGGCGTGACCGGCGGCTCGGCGCCGGCAATGTCGCCGAGGCGCGGATGCGCCGCCGGACAGGTCGCCGGATCCGCCGGGTCGAAACCGACCAGTGCGTCCGCCAGGAGGGCCGCGTCCTCGACGGTCCGCGCGAACACGCCGACCGTGTCCAGATGGGGCGATTGCTGCAGGATGCCGTGGCGCGGGATCAGCCCGTGGCTCGGCTTGAAACCGACGGTGCCGCAGAAAGCGGCAGGACGGATGACCGAGCCGTTGGTCTGGGTACCGATCGCGAACGGCACCATATGGGCCGCGACCGCGGCCGCGGAACCGCTCGACGAACCGCCGGGCGTCCGCTCCCGGTCATGCGGGTTGCGGGTCTTGCCGGGCGAGAAATAGGCAAGCTCGGTGGTGACCGTCTTGCCGAGCACGACCGCGCCGGCCTGATGGAGGCGCGCTACCACCGTGGCATCGGCGGTGGGCCTGCGGCCCGCGTCGAGGGGCGTGCCGTTCTCGGTCGGCAGCGCGCGGGTGTCGATGATGTCCTTGACGCCGACGGGAACCCCATGAAGGGGGCCGGTCGGGTGGCCGGCCCTGCGGAACGCGTCGGCCTCGGTCGCCTGCTCGCGGGCGAAACCGGCGTCGAGATGGGCCCAGGCCTCAATCGCGCCGTCGGCCGCGGCGACACGGTCCAGGCAGGCGTCGACCATGTCCACGGCGGACAGTTCGCCGCGCGCCAACCGGCCGGCGGCTTCCGAAGCGGTCAAATCGGTCAGATCCTGCATTGTCTGTTCACGTCCCGCTACCGCCCATAGAACACCTTGGGCAGCCACAGGGCGATCTCCGGGAAGATGTAGAGGAGGACCATGGACAGAATGATCATCGACAGGAACGGCATCACGCCCTTGAAGATCTCGACCAGCTGCACGTGCGGCGGCGACACGCCCTTGAGGTAATAGGCCGCCATGGCCATCGGCGGGGTCAGGAACGAGGTCTGAAGGTTGAGCGCAACGAGAATGCCGAAGAACAGGGGATCGATGCCGAAATGCGGCAGGAGCGGCAGGAAGATCGGCACGAAGATGATGATGATCTCCGACCATTCGAGCGGCCATCCAAGCAGGAAGATGATGAGCTGCGCCATGATCAGGAACATGATCGGGGTGAGCTGAAGGCTGATCACGAAGTCGCTGATCAACTGCTCGCCGCCGAGATAGGAGAACACGGACGAGAAGGTCCAGGACCCGACGAACAGCCAGCACACCATCGCCGACGTACGCACGGTCAGATAGACCGACTCCTTCAAGCGGTCCCAGGTGAGCGCGCGATAGGCGATGGCCAGCAGCAGACCGCCGAGCGCGCCGATGGACGCGGCCTCCGACGGGGTCGCCAGGCCGAACAGAATGGCACCGAGCACCGAGAGGATGAGAAACGCCAGCGGGAAGAACGACGTCAAAAGCATGAAGGCGATGCGCCCTCTTGAGACGTCCTCGACCTCGTCGTCGCGCGGCTTCGGCGCGAGCGACGGGTTGAGCCAGGCCCGGCCGATGACATAGACGATGTAGAGGCCGGCCAGCATGAACCCCGGCAGCATGGCGCCCGAATAGAGGCGGACAATCGACACGTTGGAAGTCGCGGCGTAGACGATCAGCATGATGCTCGGCGGGATCAGGATGCCGAGGCAACCGCCCGCGCAGATCACGCCCGCCGCGAAACTCGTGTCGTAGCGGGCCTTGAGCATGGCCGGAAACGCCAGGAGGCCCATGAGGGTCACGACCGCGCCGATGATGCCGGTCGCGGTCGCGAACATGGCGCATGTTGCAAGCGCGGCAATCGCCATCGAACCGGGCATGCGGCGCGAAGCGACGTTTAGTGTTTCGAACAGTCGGTCTACGATATTGGCCCGTTCGACGATGTAGCCCATGAACAGGAACAGCGGCACGGCGGTGAGCACGTCATTGGCCATGACCGAGTAGGTCTGGT
The DNA here is from genome assembly GCA_051009775.1 of Hyphomicrobiales bacterium. GTDB lineage: Bacteria > Pseudomonadota > Alphaproteobacteria > Rhizobiales > JAJFHB01 > JBPCWF01. Next base: position 4,208 of record JBPCWF010000066.1, read on the forward strand.
TGACGAACAGATCGAAGATCCGGTTGTCGAATATCGAGCTCATCCGCTCGGCGTCGTAATAGGCGTAATAGCCGAAGCCGACCGCCATCGCCATCAAGGTGAAGCAGATCGGAAACCCGAGAAAGATGGTCAGGACGAAGATGCCGAGCATCATGACCGCGACTTGAGGATCAGTCATCCTTGCGGTCCTCCGGCGTGATCACGTCGACGGCTTCCGAGCCGTGGTCCAGGATGGTGTGTTCGTGTTGCGACAGGAGCCTGTCTTCGAGTTCCTCGACGTCTTCCATGTGCTTCGGCCATTCGCCGGTCCGCATGCACACGACACAGCGGCAGACCTGCGCCATGCCCTGCAGCAAGAGGAGCAGACCGGCGGCGACCATGATGCTCTTGAACTGGAAAATCGGCACGTTGGCCGGGCTCATGACGCTGACTTCCTGATAGCCCCACGAGCGGGCGGAATACTTCCAGCCGGCAAGGATCAGCGCGATGATGCCGGGGAAGAAAAACAGGAAATAGAGGACGAACTCGACCTTCGCCTGGGTCTGCGGCTTCCACAGACGATAGACGAAGTCGCCGCGCACGTGACCGTCGCGCGACAGCGTGTAGGCTCCGGACATCATGAACAGCGCGCCATACATCATGTAGCTGATGTCGAACGCCCAGGATGTCGGGTCGCGCAGCGCATAGCGGACGAAGACCTCGTAGCCGACGCCGAAGGTCATCACGAGGATGCACCAGGCGAACGCCTTGCCGATCCAGGCCGAAACCGTGTCGGCGAAGTGTATGAATCTTTCCATTGCCAGCCCCTAGGGCCTGTGGACAATCATGGTTGCAGTGCTGGCGAGGCAAGGCGCGTGAGAGGGGGCGCAGAAGGCGCCACCCCTCACCGTTTTGTCATCCGGCCGGACGCCTAGAATTTGATCTCGCCCGGGAAGTAATGCTTGAAGGCAAGCTTGTAGTCGGCCGCGTTGTTCAGGTCGTAGAACGCGACCCGGTGCGACCATTCCTTCATGCTGTCGACGACCTTCTTGAAGAAGGCGTCCTTGTTCAGATTCTCCAGAACCTTGTCCCAGGAGTCGAGCTGGGCGGCCATGATCGACTCGTCGGTACGATAGACGTTGACGCCGTGCTCCTTCATCAGTTTCTGCAGATCGGCGGAGTACCGATCCATGGCGAGGCCGTAGTTTGCCGTATTGGCAGCCTCGGCGGCATATTCGATGATCGCCTGGTGGGCCGGGTCCATCTTTTCGAACCGGTCCTTGTTGACGATGATCTCGAAGAACTCCGCGGCCTGATGGTAGCTGCCCATGTGGTAGTGCTTGGACACGTCCTGCGCACCGAACTGGCTGTCGGCGGTCGGGTTGTTGAACTCGAACGCCTCGATCACGCCGCGCTCCAGCGCCGGCACAATCTCACCGCCGGGAAGCTGGGTCACCTTAAGGCCCATGCCCTGCATGATGTCGGTGGCAAGGCCAACCGTGCGGTACTTGAGACCCTGCATGTCGGCAGACGACTTGACGTGGCTCTTGAACCAGCCGAGCGGCTGGGTCGGCATCGGCATGCAGAAGAAACCGACCAGATTGAGGCCGAGGATGTCCTGCACGAGTTCCTTGTAGAGCTCCTTGCCGCCGCCATAGTGAATCCATGCCAGGACCTGGGCCGCGTTGGCGCCGAACACCGGGCCGGTACCGAACAGGGACGCTGCCTTGTTCTTGCCGTACCAGTAGGCCGTAACCGTATGCGCCATGTCGAGCACGCCGTCGTGACAGGCGTCCTGGACCTGGAACGCCTTGACCACGGCACCAGCCGGCAGGAGATCGATCTTGATCTGGCCGCCCGACATCGCGTCTACGCGGTCGACATATTGCTTCGCCATCTCCGTGAAAATGCTCTTGGCGCCCCATGAGGCCTGCATTTTGAGATTGAGCGGCGCGCTGCGCGAAACATTCGGCATCGCAACGGTCGCGACGCCGGCGCCTGCCGCCACCGCACCGCCTTTCAGAAACCTGCGGCGCGACACTTGGGTGTCCTTCTGTGTCTTTGTCATGGTTTTTCCTCCCATTGCCAACTGGCTTGGCAACCCGCCATCTGGCGTGAAACGGGCCTTTACGCTTTGACCAATGCCAATTTGGAACCATGTTCCGCGATCCGGCACGGATGGGCAAGGGACTTTGACATCGCCGCGCCGGTCTTTTCATCATCCGAGATTGGCGTTTTCCGCTCTCCCCGCCCCGGCGCGCAACGGAGTTCATGCACCGGCTTGACAATTAAATTCGATAGAACTAGATTTATCGAATTAATAAGGAACCGCGATGATGAACACTGACGATGTCGCCAAGTGTTTCGGCGAACTGGGCCATGTCCACCGGCTTGAGGCCTACCGGCTTCTGGTCAAGGCGAGTCCGGACGGCCTGACGGTCGGGGAAATCCAGCAGCATCTGGGCCTGCCCAAGTCGACCTTCAGCCATCATCTCGAACGCCTCGCCCATGTCGGCCTGATCACGCAGCAGCGCGAGGGACGCTCGATCCGTTGCTTCGCCGATTGCAACCGCATGGCCCGGCTGGTCGGTTTCCTGGCCAACGAGTGCTGTACCGGTGTGACCGTGTCGAGCGTGCTCGAGACCGCCGGGTGAGTTTTTTGCGCATATTGTTCGATAGTACCAGAAATATAGAAATTCAGGAACCGCCATGTCCGATTATGCCGCAGGCCAGAGACAGAGCCCCGCCGCCCGCCTGCTTGCAAGGCTTGACCGGGTGGTCGCTTTCACCGTCGTGGCGCTGGTGGCTCTGGCGCTTTTCGCTCCGGGCCAATTGCTGCCCAGTCTGCGGTTTACTGCAGCCGCGCTGCTCGCGATCCTGCCGTTCCTTGCGGCCTCGATCCTGTTTGCCGCCGGCTCGAAGGCGAGCGGGCTGGATCAGCCGATCGCTGCGGTGTTCCGCAAGAACCAGGTCACCGCCATCGTGCTCGCCGCGCTGCTCGGGGCGCTGTCGCCGTTCTGCTCCTGCGGGGTCATCCCGATCATCGCCGGGCTGCTGCAGGCCGGCGTGCCGCTGGCGCCGGTGATGGCGTTCTGGATCGCCTCCCCGCTGATGGATCCGGAGATGTTCATCCTGATGGTCGGCGGTATCGGGTTCGAGTTCACCATCGCCAAGATGGCGGCCGCGGCCGCGCTCGGCCTCGCGAGCGGGTTTACCGTTCTGGCACTGTCCCGGAGCCAGGCCATGCGCAACCCGCTCAACCCGGGCCTTGCCGCCTGTGGCTCGGGCTGTGGGCCCAAGCAGGGCGACACAAGCGTCGCCTGGACCTTCTGGCGCGAGCCGCACCGCAAGGCGGTCTTTGCCGAAGCCGCGCGCGACACCGGCTGGTTCCTGTTCAAGTGGCTTACCCTCGCCTTTCTGATCGAAAGCCTGATGGTCGCCTATGTGCCTCCGGACCTGGTGGCGCGGTGGCTCGGCGGCGGCGAATGGTGGGTCATTCCGGCCGCCTCCGGCATCGGCATCCCGGCCTATCTCAACGGCTATGCGGCGATCCCCCTGGTGCGCGGCCTGATGGACATCGGCATGCTGCCGGGTGCCGGGCTCGCCTTCATGATCGCCGGCGGCGTGACCAGCATTCCAGCCGCCATGGCGGTCTATGTGGCGGTCAACCGACAGGTCTTCGCGGTCTATCTGGCGCTTGGACTGGCCGGCGCCATCGTGAGCGGCTTCGCCTATCAGGCCTATCTCGCCTTGTGAGGGCCCGGCAGGTCAGCCGACGCAGCTGGTATGGACCTGATTGGCTGAGGCAAGCAGCAGGACGAGCAGAAACAACAGCAGAGTGTTGAGAACGAACGTCCTCCCAGCCGTGATCAACGGTTCGGGATCGGCCTCCCCGCTGCTCATGCGAGGCAGGGTCTCGCGCGGAGTGCGCAGGGTGTCCCGCAGCCTGGCGAGGGCCGGCAATCCGGTCCTGACCACAAACACCAGAAACACCAGCAGAGCGGCACCGTTGAAGATGTAAGCGATATGGCAGGGCAGCATCTCAAACCTCCGGGCGTTGCGTTGGCGATTGCGTGCCCGACAGCCTGAAACAAGGGGGCGCGGCACGCCGCTTCTAGCTGTTTCGACGCCTTGACCCTGCAAAAGGTTCATAGCGACGTGCTCGTGCATGGCGGCGCCCGTGCCAGTTTTCGGAGGTTGCAGGCAGCGCCGGCATGGCGGAACATGCCCGTCACCGGGATGCCTGCTGCGCGCTCCCGCCGGCCCGGCACACCATCGCGAGGCGCGTGCGCTGGCTCACACGGCTTTGTTCGGAGACGGTGCATAAGAGTTTTGAACCCTTTCGCGCGCCGGCGCGTCAGACCAGATGACAACCAAAGGACTTGAGAGCGGCGTGGCCATGACGCTAGCCCAGACCGACCAGGAACTGCTCCAAAGGACCGCCGCGGCCGACGCGACGGCCCTGAGGGTCCTGTACGGCCGCCATCATGTCCGCGTCTTCCGCTTCATCACGCGTCTGGTGGCCAATGATGCCGTCGCCGAGGAACTGACCAACGAAGTGTTCATCGACGTCTGGAAACATGCCGGCAAGTTCGAGGGCCGTTCGACCGCCTCGACCTGGCTGCTTGCGATCGCCCGCAACAAGGCGATCTCACTGCTCAGGCGCCGCAAGGACGAGGCGTTGGACGATGACGCCGCAGCTCAGATCCCGGACGCGGAAGACACCCCGGAGGTTGTCGCCCAGAAGCACAACAAGAGAAGCATCATCAGGACCTGCCTGGGGCAGCTTTCCGCCGAGCACCGCGAGGTGATCGATCTCATCTACTATCACGAGAAATCGGTGCGCGAGGTGAGCGAGATCGTCGAGGTCCCGGAGAGTACCGTCAAGACACGCATGTTCTATGCCCGCAAGGCATTGTCAGTGTTGCTTCTCGATGCCGGAGTTGAGAGAGGTTGGCCATGACCGACACGCACACGCCGCGCGACGAGCGCGAGGAAATCGAGATGATGCTGCCATGGTACGTGGCCGGCACCCTGGACCGCACCGAGACCCGGCGCGTTGAAGCCTATCTCCGCGACCATCCAGACCTTCAGGACCATATCGACCTGGTCAGGGAAGAGATGGAGGAGACCGTCGGCGTCAATGAGAGCCTCGGCACCCCCTCTCCCGGCGCGCTCGACCGGCTGATGGAACGGGTCGAAGGCGACGCCGGACCGGCCGTGCGGACGGCTGGCGCGCGGCCCGGTCCGTGGCAGCGGCTGGCCGCGGCATGGGCGGAGCTCTCGCCCCGCGCCACCGCCATCGCGGCCGCCTGTGCCGTGGTGCTCATCTGCTTCCAGGCCGCCGTGATCTTCACCGGCCCCGAACCCTTCCAGACCGCGTCCGGAGAGGGCGAGCAGGTCGTCCACACGGGAACCTTTGCGCAGGTCATGTTCGAGAGTGGGGCGACGATCGACGAGATCAACACGCTGATGGCAACGCTTGGCACGAAGATCGTCGATGGCCCGAAGGCAAACGGCATTTACCGCGTCCGGCTGTCTGAAAAGGTGCTTCCCGAGCCGGAACGCGACGCGGTGATCGGCCGGCTGCAGTCCAGCGACCTGGTCCGCGCCGTGCTGCCGATGCAATAGGGTCGGATGGCATGCACGTGGCGCCATGCGCGCGCCGCAATCACGAAACCTTGATTTTCTTGAGAATGACACCACCTCTTTGGGATGCTCGTTGCCCAGAAGACGAGCGGTCGGGTACCAGTCATGCTTATGAATTCGCTCAGTTTTTTTGATGATCGTTTGAAACGGCAGGGCGATTCCGACGTGTCCCGACGTGCAGGCGGCGGACGTGCCGCAACACTGTTCGGCCTGATCATTCTGGTGGCGGCGTTTGCCGTCGCGATGTTTGCCGATGCGGCGCGGACGGACGCCCAGGCGGCACAGCGGATCAACCGGCTGAACGCCGGAGCCGTTAAATTGCGCGGCAAAGTCAAGGTCAGACCCAGACTGCGCCTGAAAGCGACGAAAAAGCGCAAGGCAACACGCAAGGCGACAGTCAAAAAGCGCCGCACCATCCGCAAAAACACCAAGAAGGCCGCGGCGAAGCGCGGGAACGCGGCGAAGCGCAAACGCGCAGCCAGACGCAATGCGGCAACGAACCGCAAGAATGCCGCGAAACGCAGGAATGCGGCGAAACGCAGAGCAAGGCGCAAGGCCACCGTGGCCAATATTGCCGCCGCGCGCACGACGCCCCCGCCGCCGCCTCGCCCAGGTGGCGGTACGGTTCCGGGATCCGCCTTCCCGGGCCGTGGAACCCCGACCAATCCGGGCGGTGGTCGGAGAGTCAATCCCAACGGCAGACTGTGGCAGCCCCTCGTGTTCGGAGCCTTCGCCAATATCGTGCCGCCGAGACGCACCATCGAGCGGTCCGAGGCCCTGCCGCCGCGCGTGCGCAAACATATCAAGACGACGCAGACACGGCAGTTCCTGCCGGCGCGCAACGTGGACAGGGATTACCGCCCGCGTGAAGTGCTCGTTACCGTCAAGAAGGGCACGTCCGGTGCGGCGCTGCGGAGACTTGCGCGCCGCCATGGGCTGCGTCTGGTCAGCTCACGGCGCGTTCGCCTGCTCGATGTCACGGTGCATCAGTTCTCGTTACCACGCGGCCGGTCGGTCCCGGGGACCGTGGCCCGGCTGAAGCGCGATCCGATCGTCGACACCACGCAGGCAAACCACATCTACGGCGTGGCCGCCAAAACAAAGGCGGTTGCAAAACCGGACAGCACTGAGCTGCAATATGCCCTGGCCATGCTCAGGGTCCCGGCCGCTCACCAGCGGTCAACCGGAAAGAACGTCAAGGTCGCCGTGATCGACACCGGCGTCGACCTGAGCCATCCCGCTCTCAAGAACGTCGTGGTCGCGAGCTACGATGCCACCGGTGACCGCACCAGCCGGCCGCAGGCGCATGGCACGGCTATGGCCGGTATTATCGGCGCCCAGGCGACCCTGCAGGGCGTTGCACCGAGCGCGCGTATCCTGGCGGCAGGCGCATTCTCGACCGGCAAGGGCAAGAGCCGCGGCGAGGCCGACACCCTGGCGCTCGAACGTGCGATCGACTGGGCCGAGGCCGAGGGCGCACGCGTCATCAACATGAGCTTCGCCGGTCCGCGCGATGCGCTCCTGATCAAGCTCATCGAGGCGGCCCATGCACGCGGCATCATCATGGTGGCGGCAGCGGGCAACGGCGGCGCGAAATCAAAACCGCTCTATCCGGCGGCTCACAAACATGTCATCGCGGTGACTGCCATCGACTGGACCGACAATCTTTACAAGATGGCCAACCAGGGCAAGTACATCACGGTCTCGGCGCCCGGCGTCGACATCCTGACGCTCGCGCCGTCGAAGAATTTCGGCATGATGTCCGGCACGTCGCTCGCTTCCGCCCATATCTCCGGCCTGATTGCCCTCATTCTGGAAAAGCAGCCGGATCTCAGCCCGAATGAGATCAAGGCGTTGATCACCCAAAGCGCCATCGATCTCGGCCCCGAAGGCCTCGACAGCCAGTACGGCGCCGGCCGCGCCGACGCCGTGGAGGCCCTGGGCGCCCGCGACGAGGCGAAACAGGCGCGCCGGTAGGCCCGGATCTATTCGGCGGCCTGGCTGGCTCTTTCGGGAATTTTCAACACCTGGCAGACAAGCACTTTCAGCTTGTCCCAGGCGTCCGCGTCCTTGAGGACGTAATGCGCGTGCAACTCGGCGCAGCGCTCGATCGAGGCCTGGTCCGACTTGCCGGTCAACAGGATTGCCGGCGTCAGGATGAACTCCGAAAACTGCAGATCCAGGATCTTCTCGTAGACGGAGAGACCGTCGAACCCGGGCATCTTTATGTCGAGGATCAGAAGGTCGCAGGTATGCGATGCGAATTTCGTCAGGGCATCGCGCCCGTTCGTGGCCGCGACGACATTGAGGCCGAGGCCCTGGATCAGGGCGGTCAGCGCCTGAATGATCTGGTCATCGTCATCGGCGATCAGGACGGTGGGCGCGGAAGACACGGTTTGCGCATCCGGCTGCGGCGCAGCGGCGGTGTCCGGAGCCGCGACGGGCGCCTTGGGCGCGGCCGCAGGCTGGGTGCCGGGGCGGACCGGTTTCGGGGGCTGCGTATTGCGCGCCGCGCCGATCACGCCGGCCTCCAGCGTGCTCATTTCGAACATGTCGTTGATCATCGAATTGAGATCGTCGACACGCGTCAGGATGGTTCCGAGATGTTCTTTCTGTTCCGCGTTGACGTCGCCAACGACCCCGTCTGCGATAATCTTCGCAAATGCCTTGATCACGGCCAGCGGCGTCCGGAACCGGTGCGAGGTCGTGTCGGCAAACTCATGCGCCGCCTTGCACAGTTCGGTCAGGTCCTGGTGGCTGCCCTCCACTTTCCAGTGGTCGCGCGCGACGGCGACATAGCGCTGGCGTGCAAGCGCATGGCGGATCGAGCGCACCAGAAGCGGCGTTGAAAGCTCCTCCGTGATCAAACAGTCGGCCGCGCCTGCGGCCAGGGCCTTGATGTCGACCTCACGGTCTTTGGCCGCGCTGAGCACGATGATCGGCGTCTCGCATTTACGGTCGACAGCCTTGTGAACGAACTCCAGCCCGTCCCCTTTCGACAACCGAAGGCCGATCAGACAGACGTCGTGATCGTTTTCGCAGATCGTCTGGAGGCCGGCGTCGAATTCAGCCACGTGCTCGAGCGTAGCGCTGCCCGGACCCACCGCGCTCAGCATCTCCCGGACCCGGACGACGTCGTCCTCATTGTCCTCGATCAACAGAATGCGCACTGGCTTGGTCATAGTCTTACGGGCCTGACGATGGAGCATTGTTTGAACTCAAACAGCCTAGATAAAGCGCGTTGCCGTTAATTTTCAGCTAATCCGGCACCTCCAATGCCTGTATGCCGCCCCTTCCGGGACGGCAGAACGGGCCCCGGCGAACGTCGCGAGCCGGGGCCTCGAACCGTATCAGGCGCGCCCGGACACGTAGCCGCCATCGACCGGCATGATGTGGCCGGTGATGAATTTGGCATCGGCGAGATAGAGCACCGCATCGGTGGTTTCGCTGACTTCGCCGACCCGCTGCATCAAGGCAACACCGCCGAACGCATCGACATCGTTTTCGCCGTGAATCGGGGTCCGGATCACGCCTGGCGCAACCGCATTGACGCGGATGTTGTCGGCCGCCAGTTCAGCCGCAAGCGCAACCGTCAGAGCGTGCACGCCGCCTTTGGTGACGAGTGGAGCCGAGGCCGGCAGCCCCGCCATGGCGTGATCGACCAGAACCGTGCCGATACTGACGATGGCGCCGCCGCCCTGCCGCCGCATCTGGCGAACCGCGGCCTGGGTGGTCAGAAACGTGCCTTTCAGGTTGCCCGTCATGTAACCGTCCAGATCTTCCTCGGTGACGTCGACGAACGGCTTGGCGCCGAACGTGCCGGCGCTGTTGACCAGCACGTCGACGCGGCCGAAGCGTTCCAGCGCGACCTGAACCATCGCCTCGCCGGTGGCCGCATCCGCGATATTGCCAGGCGCGACGGCAACGCGCTCGGGAATACCCAGCTTCTCCGCAACCGCGGTCAGCTTGTCAGGGTTGCGGCCGTTGAGAACTACGTTCGAGCCCCTCTCAAGGAAGGCGCGGGCGATGTCGAGGCCGATGCCGCTGGACGAGCCGGTGATCAGGGC